>JAQSCR010000596.1:7741-8100 GCA_029945495.1 Pseudolabrys sp.
AAGAATATTGAGATCAGCAAAATCGGCGTCGTCCGTATTGGAGGTGCCGGCACCTTCGATGGCATCGTGCCGTCGGGCATTGTTGAAACCCTTAATCGACACCCGTCAAATAATCTGGCGTGTCGCCTAAATGCCAAACGCCGCCCTCACTTCTCCACAACCGGACGGTACGCCTGCCAAAGAGCCGTCGCCATCCAGGCGGTCGAAACGCCAACAAATGCACCGGCGATAATGTCGCTGAGGAAATGGTAGTTGGCACCGATCAGACCGATGACGACGGCTAAGAATACCAACAAATAGACCGCTCGCAGTTTCGGATAGAACATCCACAACACGGAGATCACTGCACAGGTTACAGC
>JAQSCR010000597.1:0-3701 GCA_029945495.1 Pseudolabrys sp.
GTGCAGGCGCTGGCGCCGTCGGCCGGCGCCTGGCTGATCGAGACGAATGGACCCCATGCGACCATCGGCGTATTGACGCTGCTGGCGCTGATCAATGTGGTGATGATCGGCGCGCTATGGCTGCTTTGCCGAACAAGGACCGAGCCAAGTCTATGACAATATTGACGCTGCAAACTTTGTATTTCGAAGATCTGTCGGTCGGCATGACCGAGCGGTTGACCAAGACCGTTGCTTCGTCCGACGTGGTCGGCTTTGCCGAAGTTACCGGCGATCGCAATCCCATCCATCTCTCCGAACACTTCGCCGCCCAGACGCCATTCGGCACGCGCATCGCGCACGGCCTTTACACCGCGAGCTTGATTTCGGCGGTGCTCGGCACGCGATTGCCGGGCCCTGGCGCGGTCTATATTTCGCAGACGTTGAATTTCCGCGCGCCGGTCAAGATCGGCGACACTGTCATCGTCACGGTGTCGGTTGCCGAATTGATGCCGGAAAAACGTCGCGCGCGTCTCGCTTGCAGCTGTTCGGTTGGCGAGGATGTCGTGCTCGACGGCGAAGCCTGGGTGAAGGTGCCGTCGAAGACGCGCGGCGGGCGGCCGTTGCCGCGGGTCTGAGTACTCGAATACCCATATAGAAACATCGGGAGGAACGGACACGCGCGAATTGCGTTAGGTCAAGGTCGGGGCATGGAAATTGCTTAGTGGCTACTTAGATGGTGGTCACGCGTATCACCTAATCATTCCGGAGCCTGCCGTGCCGACCCGTTTACCCGACAAACCACGCGCCAAGAGCATTCGCGTCCATGAACGCAATGTGCTCGGCGAATCCGATGCTCATGAGAGGCTTGACGCGCAAATGCGCATAGCCGATGTGCGCAAACGGCATGCTCACGACGAGCGCGATGCTCAGGACGAAGCTCTCGACAATATCGACTGGCTCGCACTCTTTACGTTATCGCTTGGCTTCAGCGCCATGTTCATGGCGGCGCTAGTTTACAACGACGGCGACTCGTTAAGCGCCGCGGCGATATTGGCCGGCACCGCGTGCATCATCGCGGTCGCTCTCGGCGTCAGCAAAGCGCCTAACGCGCGCGACTAAAGTTCAACTCCCCGACGGCGGCGCGAAGAAGCAACGCGGCGAACCATCCGGCCGCTTGCATCGCCAATACGCGCCATCCGGCGACGGCAGCAACATGCTGTATGGAACAATTTCGTTGAGGTTCTCCTGCCGGGTCGGTCCGTCGGCTTCATTTCCGGTGACGCCGACGCCGTAAGTGACGGGGCAGCGCAACGAGTAGCCGCCGCTGCCGGCTTTCACGTCTTTGGACGAGATGACGCCGCAGTCCTCGGCACCACAGCACCATTCTCCGGCTGGATTTTTAAACGCGCCGCGGCTGATCCACGCATCATGCGCGAATGCCGATTGACAGAGCAGGGGCAGAGCAAGCACGAGCAATGAGAGCACCAGAGTTCGCAACATCGTTGGCCTCCTTGCGTTGGCCCGGCGTAGCGTTTCTAGGTTTCTTCTCTGCTCCTCCTTCTCCCTCGTCGTTGACCGAAACCGGTCGGCCGGCAGTCGAGCCGCGCCCGGCTTTGCTGTGGCCGTGACGAATCGAATGCTGCTAAGAATTCTAACATCCAGGCCGCCGCCGGCGAGATAAATTGTGCGTCGCGGCATATTGATGCCGCATGAGGGCCAGGGGCGTAGGGGGATTTTCGCCACTGTGCTAGGCGCATGTCTTGGGGCGTTCTTGGGGCGTTTCTTGGGCGTGAAGACGCCGGCGGTCTGGGTCAATTGTCATGAGCAAAGCAATGTCTTCCTGGCAGATCTGGCGCGACCGGCGCGGCCGCCTGTCGGCATTGCGGCTGGTCGCCCTGGCGCTGCTGCTGTTTCCTTTGGCGAAAGCGCTTTTCGATTTCGATGCCATCGCGCATGGCGCCCGGCCGCTCAACGACCTGATTCACCGCGCCGGCTTCTGGGCGCTTGTTTTTCTTGGTGTGACATTGGCGGTGACGCCGTTCCGGCGGATCGCGCGCTACGGCAACCTGATCGACGTGCGGCGCATGCTCGGCGTCGGTGCGTTTTGTTATATCGCCACTCATCTCGCGCTGTACGTCGCCGACCAGAAATTCGATTGGGCCAAGGTCGCCTATGAACTCAGCCATCGCATTTATTTGATCGTCGGCGGCATCGCCTGGCTCGGCCTGGCGACGCTGGCGATCACCTCGACCGACGGCATGGTGCGGCGGCTCGGCGGCTTGCGCTGGCGCCGATTGCATCAGGCGATCTACGCGATCGCGCTGCTGGCGCTCATCCATTATTTCCAGCAGACCAAGGCCGACGTCACCGTGCCGACATTCGCAGCCGGGCTGCTGACCTGGCTCTTCGGCTATCGACTGTTGGCCTGGTGGCGTGACACGGACGAACTCTCGGCATTGCATCTGTTGGGGCTTGCTGTCGCCGTAGCGGTTCTGACATTTGCCGGCGAGGCGATCGGCATCGGCATCACCTTTGGCGTGTCGCCGCTGCGCGTGCTCGACTCCGTTTTCGATTTTGACGCCGGCATCAGGCCGGGCTGGCAGGTGCTGGCGGCGGGTCTCGCCGTGGTCGCGCTCGATATCGTTCGCGCCCGGTGGCACAGCCGCTCGCCGCGCTCGCGTGCGGTCGCAGCGGAATAAGGGGGAAGGCCGATGGCAACCTTTGTCGTTTCGCACGGTGCCTGGAGCGCCGGCTGGGCCTGGCGGAAGATGCATCCGCTGATGAGCGCGCGCGGGCACCGGTTCATCACGCCGACGCTGACCGGGCTCGGTGAGCGCAGCCATCTGGCGCGGCCCGATATCGATCTCGAGACCCATATCGCCGATATCCTCGGCGTGCTGAAATACGAGGATCTCAACGACGTCAATCTGATCGGGCATTCCTATAGCGGTATGGTGGCGACCGGTGTCGCGGATCGCGCGCGCCAACGCATCAAGCAGTTGATCTATGTCGATGCTTTCGTGCCGAACGACGGCGAGAGCGCTTTCGATGTGCTGCCGGCGGCGACCCGCGCTCAGCGCCAGGCCGGCGCCAGCAACAGCCTAGATGGCTGGCGCATTCCGCCCGGGCCGATGCCGGCCGACACCTCGCCCGAAGACCGCGCCTGGTGCGAGCCGTTGCGGGTGCCGCAGCCGGTGAAGACCTTCGAGCAGAAACTGAAATTCGAGAGCGGCCCGCTAACGCTGCCGCGGCACTATATCTACTGCCTGCGCAAATCGCCGGACGACCGCTTCCGGGTCTTCTACGAGCGCGCCAAGAGCGAAGGCTGGGGGGCGCACGAAATCGACTCCAGCCATAACCCGCATCTGACCTGTCCGGACGTGCTGGCGGATTTGCTCGCCAAAATCGCGCGCTAGAACTTGCGGCTGTCATAGGCCCAGTGCAGCAGCGCCTGGCGCTGGCGCGGCCGGCACAGCAGATTGCCCGGCTCGCAATTGATCTCGATCTGGCGGATGTGACGGCGGATCGCCTTCCAGCGGCCGATCTGGCGCTGATCCTCGCCCGGCATTCGACGGCCTAGGTAATAGCGGCAATACCATTGGAACCAGCCGCGCGGATCGTCGGGGTGAATCCAGCCCTTCCGCCGCCATTCCGAGAGAGGCTGGCTGGCATCGACGTTGAAGAAGTTGAGCGACTTGTCACGCCGGCCCGCGGACAGCTTG
>JAQSCR010000597.1:3711-8080 GCA_029945495.1 Pseudolabrys sp.
GGCAGGGGCGAACCAGCTCTTGGGGAATTCGCGGGCGCAGTCGGTCATGTATTTGCCGCCGAAGACGCCGAGCCTGAGCATCTCGGCCGGCGTCAATTGCGGCTCGAAGTCGGGGTCGAACGGACGCCCGGCCGGCGCGGTCAGCGCGTAGCGATAGCCCTTCTGCATCTTGTCGTTGACGATGATCGTCCGCTTTTTCATGGTTTCAAGCCATGCCGCGCTATTTGCGGCAAGTCAAAGTGGGATCGTGCGCCAGCGCCTAGTTTTCGCCCATTCGCAAAGCGGGATCGAACATGGCCAAGATCGCAATCATCGTCGGCAATCCGCTGCATGACAGCTACAGCGAAGCGCTGGGCGAAGCCTATCGGCGCGGCGCCGAAAGCGGCGGGCATCAGGCGAACTTGTTCATGCTCGGCCGGATGAACTTCGACGCCATCCTGCGCGAAGGCTACCGGCGCGAACAGGCGATGGAGCCGGATCTGGCCGCCGCGCGCGCGGCGTTCGTCGCCTGCGATCATGTGGTGGTCATCTTCCCGCTGTGGTGCGGCGACATGCCGGCGATCCTGAAAGGATTCTTCGAGCGCATCCTGCAGCCCGATTTGCTGGCGATCCAGAAGAGCGGCGGCAAGGCGAGCTGGAAAATCTTCAAGGGCAAGTCGGCCCGCGTCATCATGACCATGGGCATGCCGGGTTGGTTCTATCGCATTTATTACGGCGCGCACGCGCTCAAGCTGCTCAAGCGCAACATCCTGAAATTCATCGGCATCACGCCGGTGCGCTCGAGCGTCTATGGCATGATCGAGGCGGTGAGCGACGACACGCGCAAGAGCTGGCTGCGCGAGGTCGAGGCGCTCGGCCACGACGCGCTTTAAGCTTATTCTGCTTTGGCCGCTGGCAGCGGCGCGAGACGTTCCGGCTGGCGTTGCCACAACGGCTTGAGATGCGCCGCGGCATCGATCAGCGGATTGACCAGTTCGCCTTTGACCGTATGCGCGTCGGGCCGATCGGCGAAGCCGAAGGTGAGCGGCTCGCGCTCCTTGCGCGGCACATAGAGCGTGCCGAACATCCAGTCCCACAGCGCCAGGCAGCTGCCGAAATTCTTGTCGAAGTGCTTGGGATTGTCGGAGTGATGCACCTGATGGTGCGCCGGCGAAATGAGTATGCGGCCCATGACGCCGCGGAACGAAATCCAGATGTGCGAATGCTGGAGATGCACATAGGCGTGGATGAACAGCACCAGGATGATGTTGGTGTCGGACAGCGCGTATTGATTGGCGGTTTCGCCGAACATGTAATTGCCGAGCCCGTTCGCCACCGCCGCGGTGAACGCCAGGATGTTGGCGAACATCCAGGTATAGACCGGATGCACGCGAAAGTTCGTCAGCGGCGTGAGCACCTGCGCGCTGTGGTGCACTTTGTGGAATTCCCACAGCAGCGGCACCTTGTGGCTGAGCCAGTGGTTGAACCAGTAGCCGAGCTCGTAGGCGAGAAACAGCATCACTGTGATGACGATGCGCGGCACGTAAGCCGGCAGGGTCGTCGGTTGCAGCTGACCGAACAAAGCGACCAGCCCGGCGATGATGCCGTTGGAGATCGACTGATAGGACAAGACCGCCCAGCCGAACACCACGCCGAACACGAAGACGTTGAAGAACAGATAGCCGATATCGGCCTGGTTCGATTTGGCCCCGATGATGCGCTTGGGAAACAGCGCGCGCCCAATCGTGCGCCAGCGCAGGCGGCGTCCGCGCTTGATGCGTCGCCAGGCGAAATAAACGGAAGCGAACAGCAGCGCCGCGCCGAGCGACGTCAGCGAAAAATGCGAGCCGAGCGAGAACAGCAATTTGCCGATCTGGCCGAACAGGAATGAAAAGCCGGCGGAGAAATCCAACGCGAACTCCCGGAGCGCCCACTACGGGGGGCGCGGGGTTCAATGTCTTACCAAAGGGTAAATATTGCGTTAGGCCGCGCTCTGCGGTGGGCGCGTCAGGCGACCAGATCCGCATATTCCGGATGCTTCTCGATATAGCCGCGCACAAACGGGCAGCGCGGGCGGACCTTGACGCCTTCGGCGCGCACAAGGTCGAGCAGGCCACGCACCAGGCGCGAGCCGATGCCTTTGCCATTGAGCGCGGGCGGAACCTCGGTGTGCCGGATCTCGATAACGCCGTCGGCGCGCATGTATTCGGAAAAGGCGACGTGGCCTTCGGCGTCGAGTTCGAAGCGCTGGCGCGCGCTGTTGTCGCGGACGTCATTTGTCATGGGCTTAAGTTAAACGCATGGACGGGCCTTGAACAAGTCGCGCGCCGGTGGCGCGAGGTCGTTGGCGGTTGGTCTTGTCGTCGCGCAAGGCGCGGCCGGGCGGTCGTTCCATATTGAATTATATTCGCCGTTGAAACGAGGCCGTCGGTTAGGGTCGCCTCGCTACATAGATACCGTTCGATTCGCGTCACCCGCAAGCACACGCCAAGCACCGCCCCAAGCGCAGCCCCAAGGACAGCAAGATGAAGACCTGCACCTGCCACACGTCGCCCGACGCGCACGCGACCGATGCCGGACGCCGCCAATTTCTCACCGGCACAATGGCCGCCGCCGCCGCGATCAGCGTCGCCGGCGCTGGATTTTCGGTGACGCCGGCCAACGCCGCTGTCGGCAAGGGACAGAAGAAATTCATGGAGGAGGCGACCGCCCTCGCCATCGAGTCGGTGAACAAAGGCTGGGGCGGGCCGTTCGGATCGGTCATCGTCAAGGATGGCGAAGTGATCGGCCGCGGGCAGAACCGCGTGCTGCTGACCGGCTGCCCGGTCTATCACGCCGAGATCACCGCCATCATCGACGCCTCGGCCAAGCTCAATCCCAAGGGCCTGCTTGGCAGCGACTATGCCGCCGGCACCATTCTGGAAATGATCCCGCGCGAAGCGGGCTCGCCCGACCCGGTGCCGGAACGCGCCAAGATGCTGAAAGGCTGCGAGATCTACATCAACGGCGCGCCGTGCCCGATGTGCATGAGCGCGATCTACTGGTCGCGCATCGACCACGTCTATTTCGCCGGCTCGCTGAAGGACACCAGCGCCATCGGCTTCGACGACAATTTCCAATATGTCGATTTCACCAAGCCGTGGGGCGAGCGGCGCATCGGCGTCACCGAAGGCTTCGAGCGCGAGACCGGCCTGAAGGCCTATCAGGCCTGGACCGACAAGAAGGACCGGCATCCGTATTGAATGCGGCGCGGCCTCGCGTCTCGTGGGCTTCAGAACGAACGGGTCGGCGCCAGCAGTTGCGGCGCCGATTGCCGTTGGCGCCAATAACGGGCGCGCAGGCGCGGCGCGATCAGCCACGAGATCGGCGCCGCGACGATAACGCTCGCCGCCACGACCAGCGCAATCGATAGACCGGCATAGGCGCTGAGCGCGGGAACCATCAGCACAAAGACCAGGCCGGCGCCGAACAGCACGGCGCTGGTCATCACATAGACGACGGCGGCAATCTGGATGCGAATATTGGTGTCCGGTGTCATGGGCGACTCCTTGGGTACCCCCCGCGGTTTCGCTTTTGTCCGGTGCGTCAACGCGCATAGACGCGGGGTGTTCCAGTGGCTGCGGCGGGCAGCGGATGAGGTTGGTGGATACCGGGGCGCGCGGACGCACGGAGAGACGGGCGCCGCCGCTTCGTCAACAGCCCATCAAAAGCATCCGGCGGCAACAGCGGAATGACCGCCTGCAGGCAATGCGACGGCTCGCCGCGGCAGCAATGCGACCGGCGGCAGACGGGATTGGCGCAGAACTGCGACACGCGCAGCATGTTGGCGAGTTGGCGGCGCGCAACTGTTGCCGGCGCGTTGCGGCCTTGCGCCGGGGCTTTCATCCCGGCGGCGACGACGTCGACGATGGCCTCGGCGGCGTCGACGATCTTGTGTTGAATGCGGCCGATGTGGTCGAGCAATTTCTGGCGGTCTTCCTTGTTCATGGTCGGTGTCCTGGTTTTGGAGACATGCGTCCTCGTTCTCGCGGCGCGATGCGCCCGAGGCTTGCGACCGGATGCCGGGCTTGCCCGGTATCCGGCATTCCAAAAGCCCTCTTCGAGAAAGAAGAGGGGGACGGCGCACCGAAAGGCGCGTCGTGTCTTAGCTGCACGCACTCATCGCTGAGCGCGTGGCGCCTCTCGGCGCGCCGTCCGGCGCTTTCGCGGCAGCCGGGCCACGCTTCCGGCGGCTATCGGCCTCCCGGGGCGGCCGGGCCTCTCGGCCCTTTTGGGCACCGAGAAACCCTTTTGCCCCGGCAAGACCGACGGCTACGCACCGTCAGCCGGCTCCCGGCGGGGGGTCCTAGTGCCCCGGGTGGAGCCCCGGCACCGCCCGAGCGCATTTCCC
>JAQSCR010000598.1 GCA_029945495.1 Pseudolabrys sp.
AATTCGCTCGTGTGTCATGGCAAGCTCGCGCTTGTTCTTTTCAGGTGAAACTCATGCCGCGGCGGCGTGGTTTGTCATGCCGAGTATGCGGTCGACGTCAACGATCATCAGAAGCTGGCCTTCCAGGCGGTAGATACCGGCCGATACGCTGGCCAGCCGCGGGTCGAGATTGATCGGGTTCGGTTCGAGCGCGGCGCCATCGAGCTTGAGCACCTCGCCGACGCTGTCGATCAGCAGGCCGTAGGATTCGCCGCGAAACTCGACGCCGATCGCCATCGCCGGCGCGCCATTGGCTTCGCGCGCAAGCCCAAGCCGGAAACCGAGATCGATCAGGGTGACGATGCGGCCGCGCAAATTGAGCACGCCGGCGATTTCCGGCGGCGCCAGCGGCACGCGGGTCAGGCGGTCGGGAATGAACACATCCTGCACGCGGCGGATCGGCAGACCGAACAGCTGGCCGCCGATCATGGCGGTGACGTATTCATTCAGATTGAGGTCGACGCTCTCGTTATTCATGACATATTCCTCACGCCGCGCGACCGACGTCGGTCTGCTCCATGAGCGCCGCGATCAGGCCCTGGCGGTCGAACTTGGCAACATAATCGTGGAAGCCGACCTGACGGCCGCGCTCGACCGAGTCGGGCGAGACATGCGACGACAGCGCGATCACCGGTAGTGCGTTATGGCGCGGATCCGCGCGCAGCGCTTCGGCGAACTGGTAGCCGTCCATGTCGGGCATTTCGATATCGGTGACGGCGACGTCGAAGACGCGGCCCGCCTCCAGCATCGCCAGCGCGTCGCGCGCCGAGCCGACCGCGGTCACGGTGTAGCCGGCGGCCTGCAGCACGGGCGTCAGCATGTTGCGGAAGAACGGCGAGTCGTCGATCAGCAGGATCGAGCGCTGGCGGTCGCCGGACGATTGATCCTTGCGGCGGAACCAGTCCTCGAAAGCCAGCGGCAGGAAGTGGCCGACATCGACGATTTCGGTCGCTTGACCCTTGATGACGGCGGAACCGAGCACGCCGGGCACGTCGCTGGCGACCTGGATCGCCAGCCGGTCTTCGACGATGTCGATGATCTCGTCGACCACCAGCGCCATCGAGCGCGCGCCGTCGGAGAACACCAGCAGCGGTTGGGCGCCTTCGCCTTTGACGCTGACATGCGTGTTCATCACGATCAGCGGCATCAGCTGGCCGCGGTACTGCACCATGTGACGGCCGTTCGACAGTTCGATCTTGCGGGCGTCGATTTCCTCGAGCCGCGTGATCAGCGACAACGGCACCGCCTTGGGCTGGGTCGAGCCGGCGCGGAACACCAAAAACGAGGTCGCCTGCTCGCTATCGTCCTCGACCCGGCTG
This sequence comes from Pseudolabrys sp., assembly GCA_029945495.1. Classification (GTDB taxonomy): domain Bacteria; phylum Pseudomonadota; class Alphaproteobacteria; order Rhizobiales; family Xanthobacteraceae; genus Pseudolabrys. The sequence continues at coordinate 1,359 of JAQSCR010000598.1, forward strand.
TGCGCCGCATCAACGATCATCTGCGAAGTAACGGTCGAGCCGATTGCCTGCGCGACGCCGTTCGGGTCGATTATCATGATCACCGCGCCGTCGCCGAGAATGGTGTTGCCGGAGAACATCGCGATGTGGCGCAGCCTGCTCGACATCGGCTTGACGACGATTTCCTCTGTGTGGAACACGCTGTCGACGACGATGCCGAAGGTCTGGCTGCCGACCTGGGTGACGACGATGAAGCCGCTCTCGACATCGCGGCTGGCATCGGTGTCGGTGCCGAGAAGCCGGCTCAGGCGGGCCAACGGCAGCAGCTTGTCGCGCAGCCGCAGCACGGTCGTGTCCTTGATGCGCTCGATGCGATGATCGCCGCCCTTGCGCGCGCGCACCAGTTCGACCACCGATAATTGCGGGATGGCAAAGCGCTCGCCGCTCGATTCCACGATCAGAGCGGCGACGATCGCCAGCGTCAGCGGAATCTTGATGGTGAAGCTTAAGCCCACGCCGGCGACCGACTTCACGTCGATAGCACCGCCGATCTGGTCGATATTGTTGCGCACCACGTCCATGCCGACGCCGCGGCCGGAAACATTGGTGATGGCGGCCGCGGTCGAGAACCCGGGCGCGAAGATGAATTTGTGAATCTGCGCTTCCGACAGCTTCTCGATGTCGGCTTCGCTGACCAGACCTTGCGCCACGGCCTTGGCCTTGATGCGCTCGGTGTCGAGGCCGCGGCCGTCGTCGGCGACCTGAATGATGATGTGGCCGCCTTCGTGGTAGGCCGACAGCCGGATATGGCCGTGCTCGGACTTGCCGGCGGCGCGCCGCTCGGCCGGCGTTTCCAGGCCGTGGTCGGCCGAGTTGCGCAGCATATGGGTGAGCGGGTCCTTGATCAGGTCGAGAACCTGGCGATCAAGATCGGTCTCCGCACCCTGCAATTCCAACTCGATCTTCTTGCCCAGCTCGTTGCAAAGATCGCGCACGATGCGCGGGAATTTCTGCCAGGCATTGCCGATCGGCTGCATGCGCGTCTTCATCACGCCTTCCTGCAGCTCGGCGGTGACGTTCGACAGCCGTTGCAGCGGCGTCTTGAATTCCGAATCGTCGTGGCGGCGCACGATCTCGAGCAACTGGTTGCGCGTCAGCACCAACTCCGACACCATGGTCATGAGCTGTTCGAGCGTATCGACCGTGACCCGGATCGACTGGGTGCCGGCCTTGGCGGCGTCGTCTTCCCTGGCGGTTTCTTCGGCGGCTACGGCTTTGACCGGCGCCTCCGACTTGGCTGGCGTCTCAGGCTTGGTCACCTTGATCGCCGGCGGATCGACCGGCGTTTCGCGGAAGACGCGTTCGAGTTCTTCGAGCGAGACTTCGCCCGGCCGCACGACGCGCGGCGGCTCAACCGCAGGCGTAGTGGCCGCCTTATGGGCAGCGGCGGTTCGCACGGCAATGCGTTCGAGATCGGCGATCAGGTCGGCGTCGGCGCCTTCCGGCTCGCGCTGGTCGCGCTCGAGCGATTCCAGGATTTCCTTGATGCGGTCGATGGTAGCGAGAATGACCGTAACCGCCTCGGCGGTGGCCGGCATTCCGTCGCGGAATTTGCCCATCACCGTCTCGGCGGCGTGCGCCAGGGTTTCCAGGCGCGGCAGCCCGAGGAAGCCGCAGGTACCCTTGATGGTGTGGACGAGGCGGAAAATATTATCGAGAATTTTGGCGTTGTTCGGATCCTGCTCGAAACGAACGAGTTCGACGTCGACGACGTCGAGACTCTCATTGGTCTCGGTCACGAATTCCCGCAGCAGGTCGTCCATGTAAAAAACGCCTTCATCGACGGGCTTCGCGCCCGTCCGCCGCCCCCCGTCGAGAGCGTCGCCAGTGTGTCGATGAAGCGTTTAATTTTGGTTGCGGAAATCTAAATGATTGCGGCGTGTTTAGGTTTTGTTAACGCGCCATAGCCCGCATAACGCTGATTTATTGCGCGATCACGACCACGGTGTCGCCTTCCATCGCGATCGACGCCGTGAGGCCACAGGCCTGCGCCAGCAGATGGGCGTAGAACGGCTGGATGCGGTGGGCGTCGAGGCCGTCAGGCCCGGCCTCGCCGGCCAAAAGCGGCGGCACCGTCGCCAGGACCTTGGCATTGGTGCCGGTGGCCGAGACCTTGAGACCCATCGTGTCGCCGTCGCCGATCGGATCGACCGTTAGCTGGCCGCCGCGGGGAATCGCCTGGCCGGCGATCAGCAGCATGTTGAGCAGCAGCTTGACCCGGTTCTTGGCCAGCAGCACCCGCGGCAGGTTCCAGGCGATCTTGGTCTTTTCGTCCTCGAGAAAGCCGCGCGAAATCTTCTCGGCATCGCCAGTGTCGATCTGCGAACCGGCCGAGCCGGCAGCGCCGAAGGCGATGCGGCAGAACTGGAGCTTGGCCGAGGCGGTGTTGGCGCTCTTCTTGATCAGCTCAAGCGCAAAGGCCTGGGTTTCCTCGTCCTTGTCCTCGGCCAGAACCTCCAGCCCGTTGACGATGGCGCCGACCGGGCTGATCAGGTCATGACAGACCCGGGAGCACAGCAAGGCGGCGAGATCGAGCGCTTCAATGGGGGTTCCGGACATGGACTGGTCTCCGCTGACATGCAGGGTGCCGAAAAGGCTATCTAGTGACGGACGAATCGCTTGTCGTACCGGCTTATTCGCGTGATACACCGCGTATTGGCGAGCGCCAAGGATTGAAACTACCGCAAGGGGCGAGTGGGCACGTGCGAGCAGCGACAGACGGACCGGAAATCACCCCGCGCCAGGCTGAACAGGTTCTCGAGGCGTTAAGCGAAATCGTTTCGCGCGCGGCGCAGGCCACCCTCGCCGTCCCTTTTTCGTCCGTTCAGCACCGGCTGAAAGACGATAAGTCGCCGGTGACGGCCGCCGACGAAGCGTCCGAGGCGATCATTCTTGAAGGCCTCGCCCGCGTTCTGCCGGGCGTACCGGTGATCGCTGAGGAAAGCGTCGGCGACGCGCCGAGAGGGCCGCTGGGAGCGAGCTTCCTGCTGGTCGATCCGCTCGACGGCACCAAGGAATTTCTCGCCGGCCGCGACGAGTACACCGTCAATGTCGCGCTGGTGACCAACGGCGTGCCGATTGCCGGCATTATCGCGGCGCCGGCGAAGGGTCTGCTCTGGCGCGGGGTCGTTGGTGGCAAAGCCGAGCGGTTGCGGTTCAAGCCGGGCTCTCCGCCGAGCGAGGACTCGGATCGCAGTTTTATCCGTGCGCGCACGGCGCCGCCGGCGCTGCGGGCAACAACATCACGCACCCATCTCGATCCATCGACGGAAGCCTTTTTGTCGCGGCTGTCAGTCACGGACCGTTATCCGTGCGGCTCGTCGGTGAAGTTCTGCCATATCGCGGAAGGCGCGGCCGACGTCTATCCGCGGCTGGCGCCGACATGCGAATGGGATATCGCGGCCGGCTGCGCTATTCTCGCCGCCGCCGGCGGGAAAACGACAGCGCCGGACGGCGGGCCGCTCGCTTTTGGTAACGTTGGCGCGAAGTTCCTGGTGCCCGGCTTTATCGCCTGGGGCGACCCGGCGCTGGCCGGACGCACCTGAAATCTAGCGGCCGATCGTGCGGGCGACGGTGGGCCACTTGCGCGCCGCGCTCTCCAGGACGCGGCCGGGATTGTCGAGAAACGCCTGACGCGCCTTGGCATCATAGAACAGGTACAGCCGCTCGCCGCTGACCGCCCAGATCTGCGGGTGGCCGGGCACCGAGGCCTCGCGGTCGATCGCCACCGGATCGTAGCCGCCGAACTGTGGCGAATAGACCTCCGGATGTTCGGCAAAAGCCGCCCGGTTGCCGATGTTGTCGAAGCGCCAGACCGCGTCGTTCTGCGTCAATTCGATGTCCGGACGGCCGAGCACCGCCTTGTTTTCGGTAAAATAGGCCACCGGATCGAAGCCGCTGATGGCCAGCCCGCTCGCCGGATTGACCACCAGCCGGTCGGCCGGCGAGGCCTGCGGTGACTTAATACCGGCGCAGAGAGCCAGTAAAATCGCCGCGACCAGCGCCACCGTGGCCATTGCGATGCCCCTGCGGGGTGCGGGGATGCCGCGGCGGGCCGCGGGCGGCTTCCGTTGCTGGCGCTGTCTGGTCATAGTTCGAGGCGGCATGGCGGGCGATTCGCGCGGAATAAGGTACTTTCGCCACATTACGGTCGCCCCGGTGAGCATAAAGTTAAACGGGAATGGGGTTTCGACAATCAATGGAGCATTCGATGCGCGCACCCTTGCGCTTGGCGGCTAATATCTTGACGGCCCTGAGCCTTTGCCTGCTCGCCTTCGGCGCGCAGATCGCGGCGGCGCAAAGCCAACCACCTGGGCCGCCACCTGGCCAAGCGCCCAGCCCACAGGCGCCGGTCCAGACCCAGCAGGGGCGGCCGACCAGCACTTTCACGCCCGACGAGATCGTCGGCGAAGGCCACAAATTCTTCGGCACCGTGTCGCGCGGCCTCGCCCAGGTGGTGGAAAAAGCGATTAGCCGCTGGGGCCAGCCGAATGGCTACGTGCTCGGCCAGGAAGGTAGCGGCGCCTTCGTCGTCGGCCTGCGCTATGGCGACGGCACGCTCTACACCAAGAATGCCGGCGACCGCCGCGTGTTCTGGGAAGGCCCGTCGATCGGCTTCGACACCGGCGGCGAAGGCGCCCGCACCATGATGCTGGTCTATAACCTGCCGTCCACCGACGCGATCTACCAGCGCTTCGCCGGCGTCGACGGCTCGGCCTATTTCATCGGCGGTTTCGGCATGACCGCGCTGACCGCCGACAATGTCGTGCTGGTGCCGATCCGATCCGGCGTCGGCCTGCGTCTTGGCGCCAATATCGGCTATCTCAAGTTCACGCCGAAGGCGACCTGGAACCCATTCTGACGGGGCTTTTCTGATTTGCGCATGATCTTGTCCGAAAACCGGTTCCCACTTTTCGGGATCATGCGCCTTTAACGTTTTTGACCTAGACGAGGCGCGCCGTTCACAAACCGTGAGCGGCGCGTCGCAGTTTAGGTTAATCTGAGCCTTCGCTGGCAGCGCCCCTTCGGCCATGTCATGGCTTAATCGGGGATAAAGCGGGCGAGGGTCACGTTGGAGGCGTCGTTCCATGATTGAGCCGGTCATGTATTTCGGGATCGGATTTCTCGTCGCAGCCCTGATCGGGCTCGTCGTCATTCCGCTCGTTCACAGCCGCGCCGTGCGCCTGACCATGCGCCGTCTGGAAGCCGCGACGCCTCTGTCGATGGCCGAAATTCAGGCCGACAAGGACCAGTTGCGCGCCGAATTCGCGATGTCGACGCGCCGGCTCGAAGTCAGCGTCGAAAACCTGCGCACCAAGAGCACCAGCCAGCTCGCCGAACTCGGCAAGAAGGGCGACGCCATCAACCGGCTCAAGATCGAGCTCGGCGAAAAGACGGCCACCATTTTCGCGCTGGAAGCGCGCGACAAGGCTTTGCGCGACCAGTTGCGCACCACGGAAGAAGAATTCTCGGTCAAGACCAGCGCCATGCTCGACGCGCAGCGCGCGCTGAACGACAAGGAAGCCGAACTCGCCCGCATGATGGGCGCGCTCGACGAGCGCTCGGGCCTTGCCGATTCCCAGAAGATCGAAATCGTCGCGCTCAAGAGCCAGGCCGATGCGCTGAAAGATCGCCTGACCGGCGCGAGCCATGACCTCAAGACCGTGGAAGACCGCCGCGATGCCGAGCGCGTCGAACTGAAAGCCGCGACGCAGGAACTGACGGAAGAGCGCGGCAAGGTCGAGAATCTCGGCCGCCGCGTTTCCGAGCTGGAACAGGCGCTGGTGGCGCAGACCACCGAGGCCGAAATTCTCGGCCGCCGCGCCCACGATCTGGAAATCCGCCTCGGCGAACAGTCGCGCGCCCTTGGCGAAAGCGAAAACGAACTCAAGCATATCCGCGGCGAATTCGAATCCGCGCGCAAGACCGAAGCCGACCTGCGCGCCGCGATCGCCGAACTCGACGGCCGCGCCAATTCGGCGACCCAGCAGTTGCGCACCGAGAACGCCCAGCTCAAGGCCGAACTCGATCATATCCGCGACGAGCGCGACCGCGTCGCCCGCGACTTCGGCAACATGAAACGCGAAGCCGAGGAAAGCTGGGCGTCCGAGCGCGTCGAAAACGCGCTGCTGCGCGAACGCATCAACGACGTCGCCGCCGAAGTGGCCCGCCTCGCTTCCGCGCTCGAGGGCCCCAATTCGCCGATCGACGCTATCCTCGCGGCCAAGACCGCGCGCGACCGCACCGGCCTGACCGTGGTCGGCGGCAACCCCGACGTCGGCCTGGTCAATGTTGCGCCAGCCGGCGGCAATCTCGCCGACCGCATCCGCGCGCTGCAGACCCACGCCTCGCGCCTGCCGAACGAAGACGAGCCGAAAGCGCCGAACTGAGGCCCCAAATCAACGTTCTGAAGCTTTAAAGCCCGCGCTTTCCCTGAAAGCGCGGGCTTTGCTTGACACCCCAGCGCCGCACTCTTTATATCGCGCGCAATGGCCGGGCGGTTAGCTCAGCGGGAGAGCACACCCTTCACACGGGTGGGGTCATAGGTTCAATCCCTATACCGCCCACCATTTTTCCCCGCGAAATCGGGGCCTCGACGCGCTGGCTCACATATTGCGCCAGCACA
>JAQSCR010000599.1 GCA_029945495.1 Pseudolabrys sp.
GCTCGCCAAGCTCCTCGTGCGCCGCGGCGAGACGGTTCCCGCCGGCGCGCCGCTTTAGGGTTCCTCAAGCAATACGGCAAACATCATGACCGGTAAGCTCGACCTCAGCTACGGCGGTATCGTTCGGCTTGCCACCACGGTGATCGCCGTCTTGATGGTGATCTATCACGTCTGGGCCATTGCCTTCGGCACGCCCGAAGCGGTCTGGTTCCGCGGCACCCATTTGCTGTTTGCGATGGTCCTCCTGTTCATCATCCATCGCCGCAGCGGCGAGGCCGAGGGCCTGCCGAGCGCGCTCGATTTCGGACTGATGGCGCTGGCGGTCGCGCCGATCCTCTATCTCTTCATCAACTACGATTACATCGTCAACCGCATCTTCTATGTCGACGACCTGACGACAGCCGACATGATTATGGGCACGGTCATGACGGTGATGGTGCTGGAAGCGACCCGCCGCGTTATCGGCTGGGCGCTGCCGATCACCGCCCTGGTCTTTATGTTCTATGGGCTGTTCATCGCGAGGTTGGAGCCGATGCGCATGCTGGATCAGCTCTATATGACGACGGAAGGCATCTTCGGGATTCCGCTGTCGGTGTCGGCGTCTTACGTGCTGATTTTCGTTCTGTTCGGTTCGTTCATGGAGCGTACCGGCACCGGCCAGTTGTTCATGGACTTCGCCATGAGCCTGACCGGCCATACCGCCGGCGGCCCCGGCAAGGTTTCCTGCGTATCGTCGGCCTTGTTCGGCACGATTTCAGGGTCCGCCGTCGCCAACGTGATGGTCGACGGCCCGATCACCATTCCGCTAATGAAGCGCTCGGGATTTCCTCCGCACTTCGCCGCCGGCGTCGAGGCGGTGGCCTCGACCGGCGGCCAGATCATGCCGCCGATCATGGGCGCCGCCGCGTTTGTGATGGCCGAGTTTCTCGGCGTGTCCTATGGCCAGGTCGTGCTCTGGGCGCTGATACCCGCCGTCCTTTATTACGTCGCCTGTTTTTCGGCGGTGCATTTCGAGGCCAAACGGCGCGGTCTGGTCGGGGTGCCGCGAGAGGAATTGCCGAAGCTGGGCGAAGTCATGCGCGTGCGCGGGCACATGTTCCTGCCGGTGACCGCCATTCTCGTCGTTATGTATAGCGGTTTCAGCGCACCGATGGCGGCGCTGGCCGGAGTCGTCGCGTGCTTTCCGGTCGCGGCGCTGCGTCAATCGACGCGCCACTATGTGACCTGGCAGAACCTCCTGGATGCCTGTGTCGATGGCGCCCGCAACGCGCTGCCGGTGGCGCTCGCCTGCGCCTGCGCCGGAGTCGTGATCGCGGTCGTGACCCTGTCGGGCCTCGGTATCGTGTTCACCCAGTTCGTGGTCCATCTGTCGTCGAACTATCTCCTGCTGGCTCTGGTGTTCACGATGATCGCCGGCATCGTGCTCGGTATGGGCATGCCGACGACGCCGGCCTACATCATCATGACCGCGCTCCTGGTGCCGGCGATCGTGAAATTCGGCGTTGCCATTCCGGCGGCGCACATGTTCGCATTCTACTTCGCGATCCTCTCGGCGATCACGCCGCCGGTGGCGCTGGCGGTGTTTGCCGCCGCCGGCCTCGCGAAATCGGACCTGTGGGCAACGGGACTGGCGGCGGTGCGGATTGCCGGTACCGCCTTTATTATTCCCTTCATGTTCGTCTATGAACCGGCGCTGCTGATGATCGGCGATTGGCCGACCATCATCATGGCCAGCGTATCGGCCACGATCGGCGTGATGTTGTTCTCAGCCGGCTTGCACGGCTATTTCATCACCCATTCGGCCTATTGGCAGAGCGGGCTGCTGGTGATAGCCGGCCTCATGCTGATCGATCCGCACTTCGTCACAGATATGATCGGCGTAGCGCTCGCCGCCATCGTTGTATTCACCCAAATCGCGGCCAAGCGCGCCGCGGTCGCCAAGATCGAGATTGCCGTCGAATGACCACACGTAAAAAGCCCGAGGAACTCCGCAGCCACCGCTGGCTCGGGGTCAACGATCTGCGCTCGTTCGGTCATCGCTCGCGCTTACGCCAGATCGGCTACGACACGGTCGATTGGGGCAGTAAGCCGGTCATCGGCATTATCAATACCTGGAGCGATATCAACCCCTGCCACGTGCATTTGCGCACGCGCGCCGAGGAAGTGAAGCGCGGCGTGCTGCAGGCCGGCGGCTTTCCGCTGGAGTTGCCGGCAATGTCGCTGTCGGAATCCTTCGTCAAGCCGACGACGATGCTCTATCGCAACATGCTGGCGATGGAAGTCGAGGAACTGCTGCGCAGCCACCCGATCGACGGCGCGGTACTGTTAGGCGGCTGCGACAAGACTACGCCCGGCCTGCTGATGGGCGCGATCTCGATGGGCGTGCCGGCGATCTTCATGCCGGCGGGGCCGATGCTGCGCGGCAACTGGCACGGACAGGTGCTCGGCTCCGGCTCCGACACCTGGAAATACTGGGACGAGAAGCGCGCCGGCAAGATCACCGAGGAGCAGTGGCAGGAAATCGAAGGCGGCATCGCCCGCTCGTTCGGTACCTGCATGACGATGGGCACGGCGGCGACCATGATGGCGGTCGCCGAGGCGCTCGGCTTCACGTTGCCCGGCGCGTCGTCTATCCCTGCGCCCGACGCCGGCCATTCCCGCATGGCGATCGCGTGCGGCCGCCGCATTGTCGACATGGTGTGGGAGGATCTCACGCCGGACAAGATCATCACCAAGAACTCGGTCGACAACGCCATCAAGGTGCACATGGCGATGGCCGGCTCGACCAATTGCATCATCCATCTCGTCGCCATCGCGCGCCGCGCCGGCATTCCGCTCGACATGAAGCGCTTCGACGAAATCTCGCGCGAGGTTCCGGTGATCGCCAATGTGCGGCCTTCCGGCGCGTTCCTGATGGAAGACTTCTTCTATGCCGGCGGCCTGCGCGCGCTCATGGTGCAACTGCGCAGCGTGCTCGATACGACGGCGATGACGGTGACCGGCAAGACGGTGGCCGACAACATCGCCGACGCCGCGGTCTACAACGCCGACGTCATCAAATCCTTGAATGACCCGGTCAACAGCGACGGCGCCACCGCGGTGCTGACCGGCAATCTGGCGCCGCGCGGCTGCGTGATGAAGCCGTCGGCGGCGGAAAAGCGGCTGCACAAGCATCGCGGCAAAGTCATCGCCTTCGAGAATTACGACCACATGGCGCACGAGGTCGAGCGTGACGATCTCGATGTCACCGCCGACCATGTTCTGGTGCTGAAGAACTCAGGTCCGCAGGGCGGTCCCGGCATGCCGGAGTGGGGCATGTTGCCGATCCCGAAAAAGCTGGTGCGCGAGGGCGTGCGCGACATGCTGCGCATTTCCGACGCGCGCATGAGCGGCACCAGCTACGGCGCCTGCATTCTGCACGTCGCGCCGGAAAGCTTCGTCGGCGGCCCGCTCGCTTTCGTGCAGACCGGCGACGAGATCGAGGTCGACATTCCGGCGCGCACGATTCATCTGCACGTCAGCGATGAGGAAATGGCGCGCCGCAAGGCCGCCTGGATTCCGCCGGCGCCGAAATATCCACGCGGCTACGGCGCGCTGTTTTCCGAGCACATCGGCCAGGCCGACGACGGCTGCGATTTCGACTTCCTGGCCAAGGCCGGAAAAGTTCCGGAACCAGAGATTCACTGACGCGGTATCGTGTGACCGCGAAACGGTAGCATGCGACCGTACGATTCCAATTCACAGCGATGCGACGTCATATTGTTTACCATCGTGCCACTCCGCGCGCGACGTTAGGGCAATTCGTCATCATTTGCCGGCGCACGGTGCCTCAACAAGAGAGGGAAGCGTCATATGCGTGCATCGTTCTCGAAACTCGCAATCGCGGTCGGGCTCGCCTTTCCGCTGATGGCGGCAAACGGCGCGAACGCGGAGACACTGCGGCTGGCCGGAACCGGCGGCATCATCGAGGCGATGCGGCAGGTCGCTCCGCAGTTCAAAGCCGCCACCGGCATTGAATTGCAGGTGATCGTCGGCCTCGGCACCAGTGGCGCGATGCGCGCGATCGCCGATGGCAAGATCGACGTCGTCGCCGCGGGCCTCCCGCTGAATTCGGAGCAAACGAAGGGATCGCTGGTCTCGCACCCCTTTGCACGAACACCAATGGTCCTCATTACGTCTCATCCAAAGCCCAATGGCATCAAGGCCGCCGATATCGCCACGATTGTCGCGGCGGAGAATCCGAAATGGGAAGACGGCACGCCGCTCAGGCTCATTCTGCGGACCAAGGTTGACTCGGACAGCGCAACCATCGAACGATTGATCCCGGGTGTGAAGGATGCGGACACGCGCGCGCGGCTGCGTCCCGATATTCCCGTGGCTGCGACCGATCAGGACAATGTCGAGCTGGCCCAACGCCTTCCCGGATCGTTCGGCCTGGCGGGCTACGGACAGATCGTCGCCGAGAAATGCGACCTTCGCGTTGTTCCGATTGATGGGATCGTGCCGAGCCTCAAGACGTTGGAAGACGGAAGCTACCGATACGAAAAGAAGTTCTACCTGGTGTTTCCGCGTGACCGCAACGCCGGCGCCGAAAAGCTCCTGCAATTCCTGCGCTCGGATGCGGGCCGCCAGGCACTGCTGGCGACCGGCAACCTTCCTGTCGGCGAGTAGGGGGCGAACATGTGGAACTTTCGCCTGCGCACGCTCGTCGCCACGATCGGCATGGCCGTGACCTTGACGATTTTCATCGCGATTCCCTGCGGCTACATTTATGTTGAGTATGTGAACGTCTCGCGTGAAGTGAATTACAAATCCAAGCTGGCCGCCGCGCGCGTCGCCAAATACGTCTACATGCATCAGTCGCTTTGGCAGTATCAGGCGCCCCGCATCGCCGAATTGATCGAACTCGACGACGCCGACGGCAAAAATTTTTCACTCACTGTCCGTGACGATGCCGGCGCCGTCGTCGCCGACGCAGGGCCGGCTTTGACCACGCCGGTGATGACACGCGCCAGTTCGATCGTTGTATCGGGCGCCGTGATCGGCCGGGTCGAAGGCTCGAGCAGCCTGCGTCCGCTGCTGTGGGAAACGGGTTTCGCCGCATTGCTGAGCGCCATCTTCGGCATCGGTGTTTACTTCGCCGTGCGCGTGTTTCCACTCAAAGTGCTGGATAACACCGTGGGCGCGCTGGAGGCCGCCAAGGAGACGATCGAGGCCAGAAATGCGCAATTGAATATGCAGAACGAGCGCTTCGACACCGCGCTGACGAACATGTCGCAAGGCCTGTGCATGTTCGACAAGAATGGAAAGCTCGTCATATTCAACCCGCGTTTCGCGGAGATCTACGGACTGCCGACAATCCAAGTCAGGCCAGGCATGACGACGCCGGAGTTGATGGCTTTTGCCGCCTCCTCCGGCGGCGCTTCGGATGCCGATCCGGCCGCCACCCTGGCGATGCGGGAGAGTATTGCCCGCGAAGGCAAGGCGGGTGCGCTGGTCCAGCGCCTGACCGACGGCCGCAGCATCGCGATTTCCTTTCGGCCGATGCCGAGCGGCGGCTTCGTCGTCACATTCGAGGATATTACCGAACGGCTTCTCGCCGAGGATAAGATCAAGCATCTCGCGCACTATGACGCGCTCACGGACCTGCCGAACCGCGTGACTTTCTACGAACGGATGGGCTCGACCCTCGCTCACTTGCGGCGTTCCGAATCCATTGCGGTGCTGAGCATCGATCTCGATCATTTCAAGAACGTCAACGATACGCTTGGGCATCCCGTGGGCGACCGCTTGTTGCAGGCGGCCGCGGCGCGCATGCGCAGTTGCGTTCGCGTCGAAGATATCGTGGCCCGGCTCGGCGGCGATGAATTCGCCATTGGCCAGGTGCCTTGCGAGCAGGGGCTCGATGTCACGATCCTCGCGCAGCGTCTGATCGAAGTGGTCGGCGCGCCCTACGATATCGACGGTCATCAGGTGGTGGTGGGTGTCAGTGTCGGCATCGCCATCGCGCCGCATGACGGCACTGAGCCGGACAGCATCATGAAGAACGCCGATCTGGCGCTGTACAGGGCGAAGGCCGACGGCGGTGGGCTGTACCGCTTCTTCGAGATCGAGATGGATGAGCGCATGCGGGCGCGCCACGCCCTCGAGCTGGACCTTCGCAAGGCGATCGTGAATGGCGAGTTCGAGCTTTACTATCAGCCCATCATCGACGTCAAAAGCGGCCAGATCACCAGCTTCGAAGCGCTCATCCGCTGGCATCATCCCGAGCGCGGCATGGTTGCGCCGCTCGATTTCATTCCGGTCGCGGAAGAAACCGGTCTCATCGTGCAAATAGGAGAATGGGTGTTGCGGCAGGCCTGTACCGAAGCCGCGCGCTGGCCGACGAACGTGACGATCGCGGTGAATCTCTCCCCAGCCCAGTTCAAGAGTCGGAATCTGGTGCCGATGGTCATTAATGCGCTGGCGACTTCCGGTCTGCCGGCGACCCGGCTGGAGCTGGAGATCACTGAAATGGTGCTGGTGCAGGAGAACGACGGGGCTTTCGCCATTCTTCATCAACTCCGCGATCTCGGCATCAGAATTGCGATGGACGATTTCGGCACCGGCTATTCGTCGCTCGGCTATCTTCGCAGCTTCCCGTTCGACAAGATCAAGATCGACCAGTCGTTCATCCGCGATTTGCCTGGAAAGCAGGACAGCTTGGCGATCGTGCGTGCCGTGGTCGGATTGAGCAGCAGCCTGGGGATCACGACGACCGCAGAAGGGGTCGAGACGGGCGAGCAGCTCGCGAGCGTGACGGCGGAAGGTTGCACCGAAGCCCAAGGCTACCTTTACAGTTGGCCCAAACCGGCAGCGGACGTCATGCGAATTCTTGCCGAGCAAGGTCCAAAGGCAGAGGCCGTCGCCTGACGGGCGGCCGAACAGCAACACGGAACCCTTCCGCCAATGTCACGTCTGCGCGACCTTAGCATCAAGGCCAAACTTTCAGCCGGTTTCGGTCTTAGCCTCGCGCTGATTTTTGCGATCGGCGCCATCTCGCTGGTGCAGTTCCGGAATATCAACATGCTCTCTGCGCGGGTCACAGAGGGCTGGCTGCCCCAGATCGTAGCGCTTGGCGAGATTAAGAGCGCCATGGGAGAACATTATTCCCTGGCGAAACGCCGGATGAACACCACCGATCCCCGTCAAATAGCTGCCGATTCCGCCGCGATGCGAGCCGCCCAGGCCGAGGTCGATGTCAGCACCTACCGCTTTCGGATGATGGCGGACCGGCCAGACGAGTTCGCGCTGCTCGCCCAGATCGACGCCGCGTGGGCCGCGTATTGGCAATCGTTCGATACAGTCGTTGCCCAGATCGACGCCGGCGACCCCGCTTCGGCGCAGGGAAAATTTTCCACGACCACCGCCGCGGCCCACGCGAACGCGGCAAGGATCATCGATGATCTTGTCAACGTCTCGAAGGCGGATGGTTACGCGGCCGCCAACGAGGTGCGCTCGCTCTACCGGCTATCGCTTGCATTGGTTGCCGCCGTGCTCCTGTTTTCGGTTTTGAGTGTCGGTGCCGCGATTCGCTGGATCTCCATAAGCGTGAGCAAACCGATCCTGAAGATCAGCAACGCTATGCAATTGCTTGCCGCAGGCGACAATTCTGTCGCCGTATTTGAGGGGGTGGAACGCAAAGATGAGATTGGCGTGCTCGTCACAGCGGTTGCGGGCTATCGCGACAGCTTGGACCGTATCCGCCAGCTCGCTGACGAAGCCGTTCGAGAACGTCAGCGCTTAGACGCCGCGCTCACAAGCATGTCGCAAGGCCTTTGCATGTTCGATGCCAAGGAGAAGCTGGTCATAAGCAATCGGCGCTTTGCCGAGATATACCGTCTGCAGCCGGAAAAAATAAGACCCGGTATGACGACACGTGAGTTGATGGCGCTCACGGCCGGCGGCGAAGCCGAGGCTGTGGACCCTGAAGGCACACTTGCTCTTCAGCAGAAATTTATTCGTGCGGGAAA
>JAQSCR010000600.1 GCA_029945495.1 Pseudolabrys sp.
GATTTTGCCGCGGATCGGCACGGGCGCGCCGACGCTGATGCCGTCGTGGTCCATGAACGACTCTGCCTTATAGATGCCGTCCGGCATGGCAAGAACGCGCTCGAGCGCCAGCCGCTCGCTTTGATCCATGATCGCGTCGATGGCGCCGAGCACGTCGTCGCGGCCATATTTGCGCATCATCTCGAGGAAGCGTTTTTCACCGGTCTTTACCGCCGCAATCTGGGCGCGGAAGTCGCCCATCGCCCGCTCGGCGAGGCGTACATTGGTCTTGATGATCGAGACCAGTTCCTCGTTGATCTGCCCCTTGCGATAAATCTTGACGATCGGCATTTGCAGACCTTCGGAATAGATATCCGTGGTCGAGCCCGACAAAGTGCCGCCGACGTCCGGCCAGTGCGCCATGCAACAGGAGAAGCCGACCAGTTCGCCGTCGTGAAACACCGGCACGGTGAAGGTCATGTGGTTGAGATGGCTGCCGGTAATATAAGCGTCGTTAGTCAGCAGAATATCGCCCGGCTCGAGATCGCCTTTGAAGTGGGCGATCTTGGCTTTCACCGTTTCGCTCATGCCGCGAATGAACATCGGCAGGCCGAGGCCGATAGACACCGTATTGCCTTTGGAATCGAACAGCCCGACGGTGAAGTCGAGTGCCTCATAGATGATCATGTTGTAGGCAGTACGCATCAGATTGATCTTCATCTCCTCGGTGACGGCGATCAAACCGTTGCGCACGATTTCAGTCACCACCGGATCGATGGTGCGTGCCTTCTGCTTGTCTTGACCCTTCTCGGTGACCGCATCCATTATCAGGCCCTTCCTATTTCGATATGCAGATTGCCGAAGGCATCGACCTCGACCTTGTCCTGCGGCCACACCACCGTGGTCGAGGCGTGCTCCTCGATCAGCGCCGGGCCGTCGATGCGGTTGCCCGCCGCGAGCAGCGCGCGCTCATAGGTCTGCGTTTCGACGGTGCCGACGCCGGAGAAATAAACCGGCCGCTTGCCGCGCCCTGCGGCGTCGGGCGACGGGCCGCCCTTGCCCATCGCTTCGCGCTCTGGCTTGCGCATCAAGCCGATCGTCGCCGACCGCAGACTGACGATCTCGGCCTTTTCGTCGGCGTTCGAATAGCCGTAGCGCGTCTCATGCACCGCATCGAAATGTTTCTTGATGCCGGCGCGATCCCGGGTCTTGAACAGCTCGATCGGAATGTCGACGGAAACGGCGTGCTCCTGCCCGACATAGCGCATGTCGGCGCCGCGCTGATTGACAACTTCCACCATCATGTCGCGGCTGCGATGCAAGTCCTCGGCGCCGCGCTTTTCCATCGCGCTGTAGAGCGCCTCCATTTCGTCGAATGAAGCGTCGGCGAACGGCTTGAACCAGGTATTGACCAGATCGCGGCGTAGATCGGCGAACAGCATGCCGTAGGCCGAGAAATGCCCCGGCGCAAAGGGGATGATGACCTTGGCGATGCGCAATTCACGCGCGATCATCGTGGCGTGCAGCGGACCGGCGCCGCCATAGGCGATTAGCGCGAAGTCGGCGGCGTCCAGGCCGCGCTCGGTCGTTACCCAGCGCACCATGTGCGACATCTTGGTGGCGGCGACGCGCAGGATGCCATCGGCGGCCTCGACCGGATCGAGGCCGAGCGGCCTGGCAATCTTGGCGTCGAGCGCGTCGCGCGCGGCAGCGAGATCGAGTTTCATTTCGCCGCCGAGGAAGCGGTCGGAGGCGAGACGGCCGAGCACAAGGTTGCAGTCGGTCACGGTAGGTTCACTGCCGCCTTGCCCGTAACAGGCCGGGCCCGGCTGGGCGCCGGCGCTTTCCGGACCGACGCGCAAGGCGCCGGCCTCGATATGGGCAATGCTGCCGCCGCCGGTGCCGACTTCCTGAATGTCGATCATCGGGATCTGCAGAGGCAGGCCGGAGGCATAGCCACCAACCAGCGCGCCGCCGGTCATCAGCACCTCTCCGTCATAGATGACGCCGGCTTTCGCCGTGGTGCCGCCCATGTCGAAGGCGATCGCGTTCTTCAGGCCGATATTGGCGCACAATGTCTTGGAGCCGATGACGCCGGCAGCCGGACCGGACTCCAGCATGCGGATGCAGGAGTTCTGTGCCTCTTCAATATCAAAAAGCCCGCCGGTCGACTGCACCACCAGGAAGGTGCCGGTGAAACCGGTGTCGCCGAGATGGGTGCCCATCTCCGAAAGGTAGCTGCGCACGCGCGGACCGACATAGGCGTTCGCCGCCGTGGTCGAAGTGCGCTCGTATTCACGGTACTCCTGCGACAGTTCATGCGAGGCAGTGACGAACAGATCGGGGAACGCCTTTTCGACGATCTCCTTGGCGCGCTTTTCGTGCACCGGATTGCGGTAGGAGTGCAGGAATAGAATAGCGATCGCCTTGACGCCGCCCTTGACCGCTTCGCTGGCGACCTCGAGCACCTGCGCCTCGTCGAGCGGGATCAGGATCTTGCCGGACGCATCCATACGTTCACGAATATCGAAACGCATGTCACGATCGATCAGCGGCACGTGCTTCTTGAAGAACAGGTTGTAGGCTTCCGGCCGGTTGACGCGGCCGATCTCGTAGATGTCGCGGAAGCCCTGCGTGGTCAGCAGCGCACAAGGCGCGCCGGTGCGCTCCAGGATCGTGTTGATGGCCACCGTGGTGCCATGCAGAAACAACTCCGCCGAGGCAAAGGACGCATCGGCCTTGCCGACGCCGGTCTCGATGCCGTCGACCAGCCGTTTCGGCGTCGTCAATGTCTTGCCGAGCTTCAGGTGTCCGGTTTTCTCGTCAAAAGCCGCGACGTCGGTGAACGTGCCGCCGACATCGGCTGACAGGCGCAGGCGGCCTTGATTGATCTTCATATCCACTGAAAGCTACTCCGTACTTCGTCTCGATTAAGGCGTCATCAGGCTCGTCGCCCGCATGTCAGTGATGAAACTGTGCGCGGCGGCGTGCCCGATGAATAAAGGCAGCTTCGCCGCCTCAGCGGCGGCTTGCGGCGTCACGCCACACGCCCAGAAAAGCGCTATCTTGTCGTGCGGCATGTCCGGCACCGGGCCGCCGAACATCGGATGGGCCGTGTCGGCGCCGATTGCCGCCGGATCGCCGATGTGGATCGGCGCGCCGTGGTTGAAAGGGAACCGCGCCGATATCTGCGTCGCGATGACTGCCTGCTGCGGCGTCAGCCAGCGCATGGTGACGATCAGGTCGCCCTTGAACGGGCCTGCTTGCTCGGTTGGTTGATTGGTTCGTAGCACCCAGCGATTCTTATCGGTCGGCACGCCGGCGCGCTCGAAGGCGTCGTCGAAGGTGATGCCGGAGCCGATCAGGACCGACACCAAGTCGTCGCGCCATAGATCGCTGATATCGGTACGGTCGGCCTCGCGCTCGCCGTCGATAAACACCGAATAGCGCGCGCAGTCGGTGCGCAGATCCGCCTGCGGCGCCAGCCGACGCGGCACCGGATCGCCGGCGTCGAGAACCTCCAGCACCGGACAGGCGCGCTGGTTGCGCTGGCAATACAACATGAAGTCGAAGGCATAGGCCTTCGGCATGATCGCGAGATTGCATTGCACGAAGCCATGCGCAAGGCCGCGGCTTGAGCCGGTCATGCGGCCGGCGCGAATCTCGGCGCGAATGCGCTGGCTCTCAAGCGGCGTGTCGGCCTTCATGGCGTGCCTCCCTCGAGTTCGACTTCGTAAATTTGGGCGTGCCCGGTCCGGTCGGAGGTGAACACGACGCGCTTGCCGTCCGGCGAGAAGCGCGGATGCGGATGCGTGTGCTGGCGCGCTTCGACCGCGACCGGGCCTTCGTTATAGGGAAACGGATGCGCCCAGTGCCCGCCTTCCGATGTCGCCTCGCTGGCGCAGAGGAACTGCGGTTCGCCGCCGAGCGGGATGATGTGCAGCCCCCGGTCGGGAAAATTCGTGTCGCAGACGAAGCGGGTGCCGGTCGCATCCGGCGCGGCATGCCAGCAAGGAAAACGGTGCATCCATTCTGCCTTGCCGGTGTCGACATCGATCAGGCGCATGCCGCGCGGCCAGTCGACGAAGGCGATGGCGCGGCGGCCGGGCAGCCACACTTCGTGCGTCACCCACTGCATCTTGCCTTCGCGCGCATAGACGCGGCGGTTATTGGCGCCGTCGCGCGCCACGGTCCAGACCCGGTCGGTCAAGGGACCGGCGTATAGAATGAGGTTATCGTCGTCCGGGCAGAATTGCGGATGGCCGATGGTGTCACGCTCGAGAATGACGCTGCTCTTGCCGGTCCTGGTCTCGACAACGACGAAGCGCGACACCTTGCCGGTCTTCACCGGTATCGCCCACCAGTCGCCATTGGCCGACAAAGCTGTGGTGCCCATCGCCGCGCCGACCATGCCCTTTTCGCGCATTTCGACCGCGCCGAAATCGGCCAGTTGAGTTTCCGCATAGGTCGCGAGATCGACCTTCCACGCGCCAGTTCCGGCGGTGAAATAGACAAAGCGGCCATCGGGCGAGGGATAGACTGACCACTCGGCGAGATCGGGACGGCTCGTCACCTGCACCAGTTCGCCCGCCGCGCGGTCCTCATAGAAAATCTGCGGCGTACCGGTGCGATGCGAAATGAGGATCAGTTTCGTGTTTTCCCGGTCGTAGGCCGGGACGAAAAAGAAGGGATGATGATGAACACATGGCTGATCGGTCACCTGACGCACCTTCCGACCCGAACGCGGGTCGGCGGCGACCCGGTCGCCCGATCTGTGACGGCTGCCTTTCACGCCCGATTCTCAATCGAGGTCTGCTCGGCCGCGCGCGGCTGCGGCGCGCCGCCCGGCAGCAGCGATCCGAAGCTGATGACCGGATAGCGCCAGTTGAGCGCCAGGAATGCGACGCCCGCGCCATTGCCAATCAGCCAGAGCGTCGATGCGGTCGGCGCAATGATGGCGACCACGCCACAGATCATCAGCAGGATGCGATCCGGCCAGGTCAGATCGCGCCGGAAAAACCCGGTCAAACCCACCGCCCAAAGTCCGGTCGGAATGAACAGGCCGACCGAGGCCACGATGATGTTGACGATCGGTCCTTGAAACAGCAGCGCGTCGTCGGCAACGAAGGCAAACGGAATGAGAAAAGCGACGAAACTCATCTGGAACGCGATCCAGCCCGTCGTCCACGGACTGGTGCGGGCGATGCCCGCCGCCGCATAGGCCGCTAGCGCGACGGGCGGCGTCACCATCGACAGCACGCAGTAGTACATGACGAAGAAATGCGCCGTCAGCGGCGGCACGCCGAGCTTCTGCAACGCCGGGGCGTAAAGAACGGCGCCGATGATGTAGGCCGCCACGGTCGGCAAACCCATTCCCATGATGATGCAGCCGGCCACGATCAACAGCAGCGAGCCGGCGAGCGTTTCGCCGCCAGCCGAGATCAGGCCGGACGAAAACTTCAGCGCCAGATTGGACTGGATCGCGACCGCGATGACGATTCCGATGGCGCCGATCGGTACGGCGATTTCGGCCGCCTGCCGGCCTGTATCGCGGATCATTTCGAGCACGCGACGTGGCGACAGCCAATCCGCCCTGCGGATGAAAGCAACCGGGAAGCAGGCGAGCGTCGCATACATCGCCGAGGTCTGCGCCGAATATCCCAAGATCATGCAGCCGATCAAGCCTATCGGCGGCAACAGGAGATGCAGCCGGGGCAGGACCGGATCGACGTTATCGATGGCTGCCGGCGGCAATGTTCCCGTGCCCGTCTTGCGGGCGTTGAGATCGACCAGAATGTAGAGGGCTACGTAATAGGCAATGGCTGGAATGACGCCGGCGAGCGCGATCTGGGCGTAGGGAATGCCGAGCAGTTCGGCCATGACAAAAGCCGCGACACCCATGACCGGCGGCATCAACTGGCCGCCGGTCGATGCAATCGCCTCGGTCGCGGCGGCGCGATTGCCGTCGACGCCAGACTGGCGCATCAGCGGAATGGTGAAAACACCGACGGCGGCGACATTGGCAACAGCGCTGCCGGAGATCGTTCCCATGAGGCTGGAGCCGACCACGGCCACCTTCTGGCTGCCGCCGGTGGCGCGGCCGACCAGACGGATGGCGAGGTCGATGAACAACTTGCCGCCGCCTATGGCGGCATACACGACGCCGAAGGCGATGAAATAGAAGACGAAGGTGACCGATGTTTCGGTCGTGACGCCGAATATGCCACTCGTGGTCAGCAGCAGGATCTCGACATATTCGCTGAGCTCGAAACCGCGAAAGCCGCCGAACGGCAGCACAAAGGCAAAGGCGCCGTAGGCCAGAAAGCCGACGATCACATAGACCAATATCATGCCGGTGGTCCGGCGCACGCCTTCGGTCAACAGCACTACGAAAAGGATGCCGAAGATGAGATCCAGCATAAAGACAGGATCGACATTCTCGATGCGCTGCTCGATGCGCGGCAAAGCCATCCAGTAGTAGACGCAGAAAGCCAGCGTGCCGGCGATGATGACCCAGTCGATCGCGCGACGCACCAGGAGCGGCACACGCGGAATTTCAAGCGGGTTCCACAGGAAGACCAACAACAGCGCGAGCAGGAGGTGGACCGGGCGCTGCACCAGCGGCGGCTGCGGATGCACCAGGATGTAATACTGAAACGCGACCAGCGCGAGGCCAACCCAAAGGCGGATATCGTAGAGCGCATGCCAGGCCGCAAGCATCGGCTGCGAGCGCTGCATTTCCCTGTGCGAATTGTCCATGGCCGCGTGCTTTCGAATTGCGCCCGCATCGGCGGGCATTTGGATCTGGGTTTGGCTGGCGTAGGCTCGGCGCTGTTTGCGTCATGAGGCCGGCGTTTTTTGGCGCGCCGGCCTCCAGTTTGCGAAGCCGCGATGGCGCTACATCATGCCGTGCTCTTTGTAGTACTTGGCAGCGCCGGGGTGCAGCGGAATGCCATTATTGTCCGCCTTGGCGGCTTCCTTCGGATCGAAGGCGTTGAAAGCCGGATAGGCCTTCACCAGATCCTCGCGCTTCTCGAGGAAAGTTTTGACGATGGTATAGGCGACTTCGTCCGGCAGATCGTCACGCGCGATCAGGTGGGTGCCGAAATCGGCGCCCCAGGTCGGACCCTTTTGACCCTTGAACCATTCCGGATACTGGGCCGGCTTGACGCCATTGGCGGCGAGTTTGGTGCGCGCCTTTTCCGACAGGTCCATGAAGGTGACGTCCGCGGTCAACGCAACTTCGGTGATCATCGGGTGACCCTTGAGCACCGTATCGAGCAGGATGTCGGCGCGGCCTTCGCGCATGATGTCCGGCGTCTGCTCCGGATTGACCTGGATGATTTCGCCGCCCTGCGCCTTGATCTTGGCGCGGTCGAGGCCGTAGGCGGCGAGGATCATGTCCACCGTCGGCGGAACGTTCGAGCCCTGCGGCTTCATCACGATGCGCAACGGCTTACCCGACGTGAAAATCTTGTCCATCGTGTCGAGGCCGGTCTTCTTGATGAAATCGTTCTTGACTATAATCGCCATATAGACCGGGTTCAGGCCGCCGATGAGCGAACGGATGCGCGTGGCCTTTTTGCCGTTGTAGAGTTCTTCGCCGTTCATCGCCCAGACGGAGGTGGCGACATTGGACAAGGCGATTTCGGCCTTGCCCTGCTCGACCACCATCGGGTTGGCGACACCGCCGCCGCGCGCAATGACCTCGACCGCCGCGCCGCCGAGCGCCGGCTTGAGCGCCTGCTCCATGGCCGCCGCTGCGACATACCAGCCCGAGCCGACCGGCATGGAGCCGATGCGGATAGTTGCCGCCGCGCCGGCAATGCTCGCCGCCGCCAGCGTGCCTGTCAGCACCGCTATTCCCAGATATTTCTTCATTGTCATCGTCTCCTCCTGGTTTGTTTTTTAGGCTCTGATCTTGGAAATTCACGCAATCGCCGAAACGGCCCCGCTTGCCTGAATGGCGCGGCCGATGTCGTGA
>JAQSCR010000601.1 GCA_029945495.1 Pseudolabrys sp.
AAGGCCGAGCAGGCAGGCGGAATAGGCAAGCAGGATTCCGGGGAGGTAGGTTGAAATCTCGGACATGACATCAGCCCTTTGCGGTTGCCGCTCAATGATGGACGCGCACGTTCACTCCGCCGGCTTCATTCGGCGGCCTGCTGACCCTTTTTACGCTTGGCTTCTTTCCTCGCCAACACCGGCTTCAAAAACCGCCCGGTATAACTTCGCGCCACTTTCACAATATCTTCCGGCGTTCCTTCGGCGACGATCTCGCCGCCGCCGTCGCCGCCTTCGGGGCCGAGATCGATAACCCAGTCGGCGGTCTTGATCACCTCTAAATTGTGCTCGATGACGACGACGGTGTTGCCGGTCTCGACCAGCTCGTGCAGCACTTCGAGAAGTTTCGCCACGTCGTGGAAATGCAGGCCCGTCGTCGGCTCGTCGAGAATATAGAGCGTGCGGCCGGTAGCGCGTTTCGACAGTTCCTTGGCGAGCTTGACGCGCTGCGCCTCGCCGCCGGACAAAGTCGTCGCCTGCTGGCCGACATGGATGTAGTCGAGGCCGACGCGGTGCAGCAGCGCCAGCACGTCGCGCACGCGCGGCACCGCCTTGAAGAATTCGAGCGCCTCTTCCACCGTCATGTCGAGCACGTCGGCGATCGACTTGCCCTTGAACCGCACCTCGAGCGTCTCGCGGTTGTAGCGCTTGCCCTTGCAGACGTCGCAGGTGACGTAGACGTCGGGCAAAAAGTGCATCTCGATCTTGATGACGCCGTCGCCCTGGCAGGCCTCGCAACGGCCGCCTTTCACGTTAAAGGAAAAACGCCCGGGCTCGTAGCCGCGCGCTTTCGCTTCGGGCAGCGCAGCGAACCACTCGCGGATCGGCGTGAAGGCGCCGGTGTAGGTCGCGGGGTTACTGCGCGGCGTGCGGCCGATCGGCGACTGGTCGATATCGATGATCTTGTCGATGTGCTCGAGGCCCTCGATGCGGTCGTGCGGCGCGGGCGCGAGCGAGGCGTTGTTCAGCTTGCGCGCCACCGAGTTGTACAAAGTGTCGATCAGCAGCGTCGACTTGCCGCCGCCGCTAACGCCGGTGATGGCGGTGAACAGGCCGAGCGGGATTTCGGCGGTGACGTTCTTGAGATTGTTGCCGCGGGCGTTGACCACCTTGATCGTGCGGCGCTTGTTCGGCGCGCGCCGCTCGGGGATCGGCACGTTCAATTCGCCGCTGAGATATTTGCCGGTCCATGACGCCGGCGCGGCAATGATGTCGTCGACCGTGCCTTCGGCGATGATGTGGCCGCCGTGAATACCGGCGCCGGGGCCGATGTCGAGCACATAATCGGCAGTCTTGATGGCGTCCTCGTCATGCTCGACGACGATCACGGTGTTGCCGAGATCGCGCAACCTCTTCAATGTCACCAGCAAGCGTTCGTTGTCGCGCTGGTGCAAACCAATGGAAGGTTCATCGAGCACATAGAGAACGCCGGTGAGACCAGAGCCGATCTGCGAGGCGAGGCGAATGCGCTGGCTTTCGCCGCCGGACAGAGTGCCGGAGGCGCGCGCGAGGGTGAGATAATCGAGGCCGACATCGACCAGGAATTTCAGGCGGTCGCGGATCTCTTTCAGGATGCGGGTGGCGATCTCGTTCTGCTTGGCGCTGAGGTCCTTGGGCAGATCGGTCGCCCAGTCGCCGGCGGTGCGGATCGACAGTTCGGCGATGTCGCTGATGGTCTTGCCGGCGATCTTGACGCAGAGCGCTTCCGGCTTGAGCCGCGCGCCGTGGCATTCGGCGCAGGGCACATTGGTGAAATATTTCTGCAGGTCCTCGCGCGCCCACTCCGATTCGGTTTCCTTGAAGCGGCGCTCGAGGTTGGTGATGACGCCTTCGAACGGCTTCTTGGTCGAATAGCCGCGCATGCCGTCGTCATAGACGAACTTGATCTCGTCCTCGCCGGAGCCGTAGAGGATGGCGTCCTGCGTTTTCTTGGCGAGGTCCTTCCACTTGGTGTCGAGGCTGAAGCGGTAATGCTTGCCGAGCGCTTCCAGCGTCTGCACGTAATAAGGCGATGATGACTTGGCCCAGGGCGCGATGGCGCCTTTCTTCAGCGTGGTGTCGCGGTCGGGGATCACCAGTTCGGCGTCGATATGCTGCTCGACGCCCAGGCCGCCGCAGGCCGGACAGGCGCCGAACGGATTGTTGAACGAGAACAGGCGCGGCTCGATTTCCGGAATGGTGAAGCCGGACACCGGGCAGGCGAACTTCTCCGAGAACATCAGCCGCTCGGCATTGGCGTTGCGGCCACGGTTGGCGGCAGCGCCCGAGGCTTTCGAGTCGGCCAGTTCGACGATGGCCAGGCCCTCGGCCAGCTTGAGGCATTGCTCGAACGAGTCGGCCAGCCGCGTGCCGATGTCGGATTTGACGACGAGGCGGTCGACGACGACGTCGATGTCGTGGGTGAACTTCTTGTCGAGCGGCTTGACGTCGGCGATCTCATAGAAGGCGCCGTCGATCTTCACGCGCTGATAGCCCTTGCGCATGAAGTCGGCGAGTTCCTTCTTGTATTCGCCCTTGCGGCCGCGCACGACCGGCGCGAGCACATAGATGCGCGTGCCGTCCGGCAGCGCCAGAACGCGGTCGACCATCTGGCTGACGGTCTGGCTCTCAATGGGAAGGCCGGTCGCCGGCGAATAGGGGATGCCGACGCGCGCCCATAACAGGCGCATGTAGTCGTAAATCTCGGTGACAGTGCCGACGGTCGAGCGCGGATTCTTCGACGTGGTCTTCTGCTCGATGGAAATCGCGGGCGACAGGCCGTCGATCTGGTCGACGTCCGGCTTCTGCATCATTTCGAGGAACTGGCGGGCATAGGCCGACAGCGACTCGACGTAGCGGCGCTGGCCCTCGGCATAGATGGTGTCGAAGGCGAGCGACGACTTGCCGGAGCCGGACAGGCCGGTGAACACCACCAGCTGGTCGCGCGGGATGGTGACGTCGACATTCTTGAGGTTGTGCTCGCGGGCGCCGCGGATGGTGATGCTGCGGGTGTCGGCCGGTCTTTTGCGCGTTGTGTCGGTCATGAAATGTCGCTGTTGGAACTTCGGAAAAAGCTAAAGGAACCGCGCGAAACAGCGGCGTCGGAACGCTCCCCGGCAGGCGGCATATAGGGTCTGCCGGCCAGGATCACAGATTGGAACGTAATGAGAACGGCGGCATTTCGCCAGCCCCCGCGCGACAGGTCAGGGGCGCGGCGTGGGGAGAAGTGGGGATAACTGAATGGCGGGCTCGCGCCGGGGGCGAGCTCGCTAATATTCCCGTTTGGCGCAAAAATATCGGCCTCACGCGCGGCGGCGTCTCCGGTTACACAGGCGGCGCGGCAAGGGTGATCGCCGCAGCGGCAACAGGGTGCAACTCGGATGCGGCTGGCGGGCTTGGTTCTGGGCGGGATTCTGGCGGGCAGCCTGGCGCCCGGGGCGTCGGCGCAAACGCCCGACGGCGCGGCCATTTTCCGCGACCAGTGCGCCGTCTGCCATCAGCCGGCGGGGCAAGGCCTGCGCGGGCAGTTTCCGCCGCTGGCCGGCAATGCCGATATTTTCCTCAGCCGCGATTTTCCCGCGCGCGTCGTGCTGTTCGGCTTGAGCGGCAGAATCGTCGTCCGCGGCGAGACGATCGACAGCGCCATGCCGCCGCTCGATTTCCTCAGCGATCGGGAGATCGTCGCTGTGGTGGCCTTCGTCCGCCAATCCTGGGGCAATGCCGGCCTGCCGCATAAGGCCATGAAACCGCTCGACGCCGCGACAGTCGCCGCGCTGCGCGCGAAAAAGCAGACGCTGGCCGGCACGGTGTTTCGCGAGCGCGAAAGACTGAAAGGCATGGCGGCCAAGCATTGAGGCCGTAGCCAACGAAAAAGGGCCGGCGCTAAGGCCGGCCCTTCGTCAAACTTCGATGCGCGATCGCCTAGAAGCGATAGTTCAGGCCGACACGGGCGACGTTGAGATTGTAGCTGCCGCCGGCGGTAACGCCGGCCAGGGTCAGCTGGACATTGCCGGAGTGAACGTAAAGGTATTCCGCCTTGACGCTCCAGCGGTCCCAGACGGCCCATTCCACGCCGCCGCCGACCGCGTAGCCCGAGCTCCACTTGGCGTCGGAGACCGTCGTCACGCCATTGGTCAAGCTCACGTCCGTCTTGGTGTAGGCCCAGCCGCCGGTGCCGTAGAGCATCATGCGATCCCAGGCGTAGCCGATGCGGCCGCGCGCGGTGCCGAAGGCCGGGATCTTGCCGGTGGCAGTGACGCCGCCAACCGTCTCACTGCTCTTCAGGCTGGTGTATTGGAGATCGCCTTCAACGCCGAACACCAGTCTGCCGGTTTGCCAGTTGTAGCCAAGCTGGCCGCCGCCCACGAAGCCCTTGGCGTCGGAAGCAAAGTCGGGCGCCCAGCCGTAGCCGCCATTGGCGCCGATGTAGAAGCCGGTCCAGTCGTAATAGGAAGGGCCGATATAAGGCGCCGCCTTGCGCGGCAGATCGGCAGCGGACGATGGCGCAGTCTGTATCGCGGCCATCGACACGGCCGCCAACGAAAGCACGAAAAATCGCTTCATAGCGATGTCCCCCTGTAAATAATGATGATTGGAATACGCACGCGAACTCGGCCGAGGTTGAAAGCGGTTTTTCGAATCAACGTCTCGATTGCGAAGACGATACGGAAGCGGGCATTAAAGCTTCGTTGCACGCACGCGCAGGCGCAGTGCCTGCCGCGGCGCCATCAACAAAACAAAAGGGCCGGCGCGAGGCCGGCCCTTTCATCGATTGTGTCGTGCACGGCGCCCGTCAGAACCGGTAGTTCAAGCCGGCGCGGACGATGCTCTCCTTGAACTTGACGTCGGTGTCGATGCCGCAGGTACCGGCCGAGCAGGTTGCCTTGCCGAGGTCGACATAGAGATATTCGAGCTTGGCCGACCATGCCCCGAGGAAGGCGTATTCGACGCCGCCGCCGAGCGTCCAGCCGAGCCGCGACTTGGTTTCGGAGAGCCCGGTGTTCGGCGTCATCTTGATGCCGCCATACGCCGCGCCGCCTGTGATGTAGGGTAGCCAGCGATCGAAGGAATAACCGATGCGGCCGCGACCGGTCGCAAGGTAGGTGTTTCTGGTTTCGCAACCGACGCCGGCACAGACGCCGGTGCCGCTGGAGTCGGAGCCCTTCATCCATGAATAGGCGAGATCGGCTTCCAGGCCCCAGACCCAGACGCCGGTTTGCAGGTTGTAACCCAAGGTGCCGCCGGCGAGCGCGCCTTTGGGTTTGGCGCTGCCGGAGGTGACGGCGCTCGACCAATCCGACGTGCCCCAGCCGTAGCCGCCGTTGATACCGATGTAGAAGCCGGTCCAGTTGAAAGGAGCGACATAGTAGGGCGCCGCTTTGCGCGGCATATCGGCGGCGGACGCTGGCGATGCAAACGCCAGAGCCAGCAATCCTGCCAATGCGGAAAGAATAATACGCGCCATTCGAATACCTCCTGGTGGGTTTTGGCCAAACGCAGGACAGGTGTTCAACGCGATCTACCGATCGTTACGACTATATAACCTGTGGACGATTCGCACCGTGGCATTGCGGCAACACAAGAATTCAAACCGCCAAACGAATCGGTTGCATCGTCCGGCGAGTCCATATAGAACAAACGAAGAACGCGCTGGTCAGCGGGAAGAGGCGGCGCGCGACCCGAAGCGCTGTGGATTAAAGCCGAACGAGCCCGCCGCGCCCTTTGTCGCCGGTCTGGCGGGGACTAGGGTGGGCGATCATTCAAGCGGGGACGCCACGCGGCAGGCATCCCTCAACCGGCGACCGGCGCGGCTTTTGAAAGCCTGTTGCGCCGGCATCGTCACGCGGAGAGCATCATGGCGGGTAGCGTCAATAAAGTGATTTTGGTCGGCAATCTCGGCAAGGACCCGGAAATCCGCCGTACCCAGGACGGACGGCCGATCGCCAATCTCAGCATCGCGACGTCGGAAAGCTGGCGCGACAAGAACACCGGCGAGCGCAAGGAAAAGACCGAGTGGCACCGCGTCGTGGTGTTCAACGAAGGTCTCTGTAAGGTCATCGAGCAGTATTTGAAGAAGGGCGCCAAGGTCTATCTCGAAGGCGCGCTGCAGACGCGCAAGTGGACCGATAAAGACGGCCACGACAAATACTCGACCGAAGTGGTGCTGCAAGGTTTCAACTCGACGCTGACCATGCTCGACGGTCGCGGCGGCGGCGCAGGCGCCGGCGCATCCGACAGCGGCGACGATTTCGGCTCGAGCGGTCCGAGCGCCAGCGCACCGGCGCGCAAGCCGGCCATGGCCAGCGCCGGCAAACGCGACGACATGGACGACGAAATTCCGTTCTGAGGCGACATGACGACGACGCTCGCGACCGCGCTGCTCAAGGGCTTGCGCGCGCACGGCGCGCGCGAGATTTTCGGCATCCCCGGCGATTTCGTGCTGCCGTTCTACAAGGTCATCGAAGAGAGCGGCATTCTTCCGCACTACACGCTCAGCCATGAACCGGCGGTCGGTTTCGCCGCCGACGCCGCGGCGCGCTATCATTCCGGCCTCGGCGTTGCCGTCGTCACCTATGGCGCCGGCGCTTTCAACACCGTCAACGCCATTGCCGGCGCCTATGCCGAACGCTCGCCGGTGGTGCTGATCGCCGGCGCGCCGGGCGCGCGCGAACGGGCGAGCGGCTTCATGCTGCATCACCAGGCCCGCACCGTCGACACGCAGTTGGCGGTGTTCAAGGAAGTCACCTGCGACCAGGCGGTGCTGACCGATGCGGCGACGGCGCCGGCCGAGATCGCCCGCGTGTTGCGCAGCGCCCGCGAGCGTTCGCTGCCGGTTTATATCGAATTCCCGCGCGACATGGTGGGTGCGCCGTGCGGCGAGGTCCAGGTGCTGCCGCGCACCGCGGCCAATGCCGAGGCGCTGGCCGAGTGCGCCGACGAAATCGTGGCGCGGCTGAAGGCGGCGAAATCGGCGGCGATCATTGTCGACGTCGAGATCCGCCGCTACGGCATCGAGGACAAAGTGGCGCAGCTGGCGCGGCAACTCGGGCTGCCGGTGGTCACCACCTTCATGGGCCGCGGCCTGTTGGAGAACGCGGCCGATGTCGCGGTCGGCACCTATCTCGGCGCCGCTGGGGATGCGCGCATCACCCGGCTGGTCGAGGAAGCCGACGCGCTGTTGCTGTTGGGTGTCATCGTGTCCGACACCAATTTCGCGTTGTCGCAGCGCGTGATCGACGCCCGCCGCACCATGCTGGCGATTGACCGCCAGGTTCATATCGGCCACCATGTCTATCCCGACATTCCGCTCGACGCGCTGATCGGCGCGCTGACCGAGCGCGCGACAACGGCGGCTCAGCCTGCGGCGATGCCGCAGGTGCCGGCGCGCTATCCGCGCGGCCTGCAGGCCGACGACACCGCGGTGGCGCCGTCCGACATCGCCTGCGCCATAAACGACCTGTTCGACCGTCACGGGCCGATGCCGATGACCGCCGATATCGGCGACTGTCTGTTCACGGCGATGGAGATCGATAATTCGGCGCTGGCCGCGCCCGGCTATTACGCCGGCATGGGCTTCGGCGTGCCGGCCGGCATCGGCGTCGCGGCGGCAACCGGGCGGCGGCCGTTGATCCTGGTCGGCGACGGCGCGTTCCAGATGACCGGCTGGGAGCTCGGCAACTGCCGCCGCTACGGCCTCGATCCGATCGTCGTGCTGTTCAACAATTGCAGTTGGGAAATGTTGCGCGTGTTCCAGCCGGAATCGCAATTCAACAATCTCGACGACTGGCATTTCGCGGATATCGCGCCGTCGATCGGCGGTTACGGCGAACGCGTCGCGACGCGCAAGCAACTGGCGGCGGCGCTGGAATCAGCGGTCGCGCGCCGCGGCTTGTTCTCGCTGATCGAGGTGGTGCTGCCGCGCGGCGC
>JAQSCR010000602.1:0-1334 GCA_029945495.1 Pseudolabrys sp.
CTCCATTTCCGTGCGCGGTTGATGATGGGATCGAACTTCGCCGCCGCGAATTGCGGACTCTCGTTGAGCGCCAGATGCAGGCCGAACAGGCTCCAGGCGGTATACTGGAAATTATCGAGTTTATTGAGGAACGCTGCCGGCAATTGCGCGCGGCCGACCAGGTTCTCGAAAGTCTGGTGCACGTCGAGCGTCGAGGCGACGAATTGCCGCGCCCGCACAGTGCGGCCGTCGGCCAGTTCGATGCCGGTGGCCTTTCCGTTCTCGATGACGATCCTGTCGACGTTCACCTGCGGCTGGAAATGGCCGCCATTGGCGATGAAGCTTTCCATCAGCCCGCGCGCCAGATTGAACGAGCCGCCTTCGCAGAGCTGATAGCCGCTTTCCAGATCGAAGGCGCGGATCAGCGAGCCCATCGGCGAGGTCTTCGACATCGTATCGGTGAGCCAGGTGCCGAACAGCGACACCTTGAACAGGAACAGCAGCCGCACATGCTCGTTCTCGAACAGCTCGCCGACCATATCGAGCGGCTGACGGCCGGCGACCGCGAGGAATTCGCGGCCGAGCGCGGTTTGCCGCAGCAGCGCCTCGCGTTCTTCCTGCGGCAGCGGCTCGGCATAGCGTTCGGGCAGGAAAATCTCGCGCGTGATCTTTTCCGCCTTCAGATTCCATTCGCGGAAGGTCTTCGCGTCCTTCTTCGAGAAGCGCGCGATATTGGCGAGCGATTCCTCAAGGTCGCGGCCGAGCACCAGCGCGGTGCCGTCATGGTGCGCCTGGCCGAATTCGTAGCGCGGCGTGATGTAGTTGACGGTCGCCCCCAACTCCAGATCCTTGAACCAGGGCGTCTCGCTGATGTGGAAATGATTGATCGAATGCAGGTTGTGGTAAAAGCCCGGCAGGGTCATTTCACGGGTGCACAATCCGCCGCCATAGGTCAGCCGCCGCTCCACCAGCAGGATGTCGAGCCCGGCCTTGGCAAGATAGCTGCCGAGGATCAGGCCGTGGTGGCCGGCGCCGACGATGATGCCATCATAGGTTTTTTCGAGCGTCTTGACCGGCGATTGGGACACGGGTGGCGTTTCCTGAAGAACTATATTTCGTTGGGCCCGTGGCACAAACGCGGGCACACTCAGAGTGCGGGGGAGGTGGGCAGGCGGTCAATGGCCGCCGGTGCATGGCTTTCGCTCGGCAAGCGCCGGGCTCGGCCGGTCCAACTGCGGCGTCAACGCGGTGGACCTTTTGGCTGTAAACCCGGTACATTAAAGCTTCAAAGCAATGGGGCCCGAAGCGGCCCCTCTGGGAGGACAGAATGCGTAAAGCTCTATTCGTCGCCGGCG
>JAQSCR010000602.1:1344-7892 GCA_029945495.1 Pseudolabrys sp.
GCGCCGCGGTGCTGCTCGCCGCCGGCCCGGCCATTGGTCCGGCGACGGCGCAGCAGAAAACCATCAAGATCGGTTTCGTCTCCACCTTCAGCGGGCCGACCGCTGTAATCGGCAACGACATGCGCAACTCGTTCGAGCTTGCGCTCGATCATATGGGCCGCAAGATGGGCGGCATTCCGGTCGAAGTGATCTATGAAGACGACGGGCTCAAGCCCGACGTCGGCAAGCAGAAGACCGAGAAGCTGATCGAATCCGACAAGGTCGATTTCATTGCCGGCTATATCTGGTCGAACGTGATGCTGGCCTCGCTCAAGCCGATCGTCGATTCGAAAACCTTCCTGGTCATCGCCAATGCAGGGCCATCGCAGATCGCCGGCGAGCTGTGCTCGCCGACCGTATTCTCGACCTCGTGGCAGAACGACCAGACGCCGCAGGCGATGGGCACCTACATGAACTCGAAGGGCGTGAAGTCGGTCTATCTGATCGGCCCGAACTACGCCGCCGGCAAGGACATGCTGGCTGGCGTCGCCTCGACCTTCAAGGGCAAGGTGATCGGGCAGGACCTCACCACCTGGCCATCGCAGCTCGACTTCTCCGCCGAATTGGCGAAGGCGAAAGCCTCCGGCGCCGAAGCGGTGTTCGTGTTCTATCCTGGCGCCGCCGGCGTGCAGTTCCTCAATCAGTACGCCGCCGCGGGTCTCAAAGGCAAAATCCCGCTCTATACCGCCTTCACCATCGACGAACTATCGTTGCCGTTGCAGAAGGAAAACGCGCTCGGTGTGCCCGGCGCGCAGGAATGGGTCAACGACCTGCCGAATGAGCAGAATAAGAAGTTCGTCGCCGACTATCGCAAGAAGTACACCGGCCTGCGCCCGACCTTCTATGGCGCGCAATCCTATGACGCCGCCCAGTTGATCAACTCGGCGGTGGTCGCCACCAAGGGCAATCTGTCCGACAAGGTGGCGGTGCAGAAGGCGATGGAAAAGGCCGACTTCAAGTCGGTGCGCGGCAACTTCAAATTCGGCAACAACCACGTGCCGATCCAGAACTTCTATCTGCAGGATGTGGTCAAGGATGCCGACGGCCAGCTCTCGCTCAAGACCGTCGCCACCATCGTCAAGGACGACCAGGACCGCTTCCACGACAAGTGCCCGATGAAGTAGTCTTCGCGCAATGCTGACGGGACGGCAGAAGCGGCAACGTTTCTGCCGTCTTGTTTTTGGGGTCCGGGAACGTCGATGACGCTATTCTTCGAACAATGCCTGAACGGATTGCAGTTCGGCCTGCTGCTGTTCCTGCTGGCGGCGGGCTTGACGCTCGTGTTCGGCATCATGGATTTGGTCAACCTCGCGCACGGTTCGCTCTACATGGTCGGCGCCTATTTCGCCGCCACCTTCGCGGCCTGGACCGGCAGCTTCGTATTCGGCGCGGTGCTGGCGCTTTGCGCCACGCTCGTCGTCGGCATGGCGGTGGAGGTGATCGTGATGCGCCGGCTTTACGGTCGCGACCATCTCGACCACGTGCTCGGCACCTTCGGACTTATTCTGTTTTTTGACGAAGCGGTGCGGCTGATCTGGGGCCCCGCCGGCCTGTCGCTGCCGCTGCCGTCCTGGCTCGCCGGCTCGGTGCAGATATTGCCCGGCTTCCAGTACTCGTCGTACCGGCTGGCGATCATCGTGGTGACCTTGTCGGTCGCCGCCTTCCTCTACGTCCTGGTGATGCGCACGCGCATCGGCATGCTGATCCGCGCCGGCGCCTCGAACCGTGAAATGGTCGGTGCCCTCGGCGTCAACATCAAGCTGCTCTACACATTGGTGTTCGGCCTGGGCGCCGCGCTGGCCGGTCTCGCCGGGCTGATGCAGGCGCCGATCCTCACCGTGCAGATCGGCATGGGCGAGAACATTCTCATCCTCGCTTTCGTCGTCACCGTGATCGGCGGCATCGGCTCGATCCGCGGCGCGCTGGTGGCTGCGCTCCTGGTCGGCATTCTCGACACGCTCGGCCGCGCTTTCTTTCCCGACATCTTGCGCACGATGCTGTCGCCGACGGCGGCATCGGCTTTGGCGCCGGCTCTGTCGTCGATGCTGATCTATCTGTTGATGGCGATCGTGCTGGTCATCAAGCCGGAAGGCCTGTTTTCGGCAGGTAACAAATGAGCGGCGCCTTCACCGCGCGTAACGTCGCTACCGCCGCGCTGATCGCAGGCTTGGTGCTGTTGCCGGTCTATTCGCAGGTTTTCGGCGACCGATTCATCCTGACCTTGTTCACCCGCATCGTCATCCTGGCGCTGGCCGCGGTCAGCCTCAATCTGATCCTCGGCTTTGGCGGCATGATGAGCTTCGGCCACGCCGCCTATCTCGGCATTGGCGGCTATGCCGTTGGCATGCTGGCGCATGAGGGCATCTATTCGGGCTTCATTCAATGGCCGGTGGCGCTGCTGGCCTCAGCGCTGTTCGCGCTGGTCATCGGCGCGCTGTCGTTGCGCACACGCGGCGTCTATTTCATCATGATCACCTTGGCCTTCGCGCAGATGGCCTATTACCTGGTGTCGGGACTGGCCCGCTACGGCGGCGACGACGGCTTGACTATCTACAAGCGCAGCCAGTTTATCGAGCCGCTCAATCTGTCGAACAAGGTGCAGTTCTATTATGTCTGCCTGGCGATTCTGTTCGGCGCGATCTATCTGATCTGGCGGCTGACCAATTCGCGCTTTGGCATGGCCGTACAGGGCGCGCGCTCCAACGAGGCGCGCATGCGCGCCATCGGCTTCCCGACCTATCGCTACCGGCTGGTCTGCTTCGTCATCGCCGGCACGCTCGGCGGCCTTGCCGGCGCGCTGCTCGCCAACCACGCCGACTTCATCAGCCCGGCGACCATGTATTGGACGCGCTCCGGCGATCTCATCATCATGGTTGTGCTCGGCGGCATGGCGACACCGTTCGGCCCGCTGATCGGCGCGGTCGCGCTGCTGGTGCTGGAAGAGGTCCTGTCCGGCATCACCGAATACTGGCAGATCATCCTCGGGCCGCTCTTGCTGCTGGTCGTCTTGTTCGCGCGCGGCGGCATCGACGGCTTGCTGTCGCTGCTCGGCGCCAAGGTCGCGACGAAAGTGAACCCAAAGGTGGGCTCATGATCGCACCCGACCGCCAGCCGATGTTGCAGGCCGAAGGCCTGGCCAAACGCTTCGGCGGCATCGTCGCCACCGACAATCTCGCGCTCAGCGTCGCCGCCGGCGAGCTGCATGCGGTTATCGGGCCGAACGGCGCCGGCAAGACCACCTTGATCGCGCAGCTCAGCGGCCAGCTACGGCCCGATTCGGGCCGCATCCGCTTTGCCGGCGACGACATCATCGCGCTGCCGCCCTACAAACGCAGCCGGCTCGGCCTGGCTCGCTCGTTCCAGATTACCTCGCTGTTTCTCGATCTCAGCGTGCTCGACAATGTGGCGCTCGCCGTGCAGGCGCATGCGGGGCATTCTTTTCACTTTTGGCGCAATGCGCGTTTGGATAGCGCCTTGCGCCAACCGGCGCGCGCCGCGCTGGAACGCGCCGGCCTGCTGAACCGCGCCGATTGGCCGGCGGCGTCGCTCAGCCACGGCGAACATCGACTGCTCGAACTGGCGATGGCGCTCGCCGGCAAACCCCGCATGCTCTTGCTCGACGAACCGATGGCGGGCTTGGGCCCCGAGGAATCCGCGCGCATGGTCGGTATGCTGCGCGCGCTGAAGAGTGAACTCACCATCCTTCTGGTTGAGCACGACATGGAAGCGGTGTTCGCGCTCGCCGACCGCATCACAGTGCTGGTCTATGGCCGCGTCATCGCCACCGGCAGGCCCGATGAGATTCGCGCCAATGCGCAGGTGCGCGAGGCCTATCTCGGCGAGGCCGACAAGGAGGGCGCCGTCCATGTCTGAAAGCGACATGTCTGACGCCATCCTCGACCTCGACGGCATCGAGACCTGCTACGGCCAGAGTCAGGTGCTGTTCGGCATTTCGCTCTCAATCGCGCCCGGCGAGATGGTGACGCTGATGGGCCGCAACGGCATGGGCAAGACCACCACCGTGCGCTCGATCATGGGCCTGACGCCGGCGCGCGCCGGCCGCGTGCGTTTTCTCGGCGAGGAGATCCGCGGTCTGCCGTCCTATCGCGTGGCGCAACTCGGCATTGGCCTGGTGCCGGAAGGCCGCCAGATATTTCCGAACCTCACCGTGCACGAAAATCTCGTCGCCACCGCGGTGAAACGCGACGGCGGCGCCTGGTCGCTGCAGCGGGTCTACGAGCTGTTCCCGCGGCTGGCCGAGCGCGAAAACAGCATGGGCAATCAGTTGTCCGGCGGCGAGCAGCAGATGCTCGCTGTCGGCCGCGCGCTGATGACCAATCCACGGCTGCTCATCCTCGATGAAGCCACCGAAGGTCTGGCGCCGCTGATCCGCCAGGAAATCTGGCGCTGCCTGGCGCGGCTGAAGCAATCGGGGCTCGCCATTCTGGTGATCGACAAGAATGTCGGCGCACTGATGCGCGTCGCCGACCGGCATTTCCTGATCGAGCGCGGCCGTGTCGTGTGGTCGGGCGCCTCCACCGAACTCGCCGCCAGCCCGGACGTGCAGCACCGGTATTTGGGGGTTTAGCTCTCGTCAGGAACGGGCAAACGCAACCAGGGCAGTGAAGTCGTGGCTGTCGGCTTTCTTCAGCGCGGCGATATAGGCGCCTCTTGTCTCGTCCGCGGTTCGCAGGCTGCTTCGTCCCCAGGTAAAGCGAGGCTGACCCAAGCGCGCAGTCAGGATATCCGATGCCAGTCGCGACCAGCGGCCGTTACCGTTCGAGAACGGATGCACGAAAACCAATGCGTGATGATATCTCACGGCGATTTCATCCGCCGGAAATGTCTTGTGCTCGATCCAGTAGAGGGCGTTATTGACCGCTTCGTGAAGCCGGATCGCTATTTGCTGGCGATCGACGCCGATATTCTTATTTGTAGTTCTGTAGCGTCCAGCCCAGCGCCAGACTTTGCCGAACATACGCCAGTGTAAGCCGCGAAGGAATCTTTCGCTCAGCGGATTATGTCGCCGATTGAACGCCCAGGTGTCGGCCTCGATGATGTTTTGCTGTTCGAGCTCGTTTAATTCCCGACGCAGTGTGACGTGAGAGGGAATGAGGCCCTCTCGTTCCTCCGCCGTCAGCGGCGTTGCGTGCGCGGGTTCATCATCCGGCGAGGTCAAGATTCATCCCAGAGCCTTGCAGGGCGGCGAAGCAATTCGTCGACGAGGCGGCGCTCCGCCGCTTTCCGCGCTGCTTGGCCCGGCACGGCCTGATCTTCCAGACGCATCGTTTGGTCGACAGCGGCTAACTTCTGCCGCGCCGCATTTACGGCGCGTTCCTCAAGCGTTTGCGTCAGCGGTTTGACGGGGACGAGCGCATAGACCAAACGGCAGCCGAGCGCTTCCGCCGCGCGTTCCAGACTTTTGATGGTAATGGTCCCGGCCGCCTCGCTTTTTTCCAGCTCGACGAGGCTGGGCTGCTTCATGCCGAGCCGTCCGGCCAATTGGCGCGTGGTCATGCCGAGGGCGTCGCGAACGGCACGAATCCAACCGCGAGACGGACGCCGCGCCCGCGCGAGGGGGGCAAGCTCGTCAAAACGTTCGGCAAGCTGTTCTGTGCTGATGGGCATTTTGATAGGATATAGACTATTAAATATGCCTATGTCAATAGGAAGTAGCCTATCAAAAAGATACAAACTAATAGGTTATAACCTATCTTATTCCGCCGGCTGTACGCGTGGCGCGGGCGGCCGCCGCCGCCGGACAAAGCTCGGAATGCCGCCGCCGAGCCGGTGGTGCAATTTGTCGAGCCAGAGATAGATCACCGGCGTCGTGTACAGCGTCAAAATCTGCGACACCAACAGCCCGCCGATGATGGTGATGCCGAGCGGGCGGCGCAGTTCGGAGCCGGGGCCGGAGGCGACGATCAGCGGCACCGCGCCCAACAGCGACGCCAATGTCGTCATCAGGATCGGCCGGAAGCGCGCCAGGCAGGCTTCGTGAATGGCGGCGGCCGGCGATAGGCCGCGCTGGCGCTCGCCCTCGAGCGCGAAGTCGACCATCATGATGCCGTTCTTCTTGACGATGCCGATCAGGAGAATAATGCCGATGAAGGCGATCACCGTCAGTTCGGTGCCGGAAACCTGCAAGGCCAGCAGCGCGCCCAATCCCGCCGACGGCAGCGTCGAGATGATGGTCAGTGGATGCACCAGGCTCTCGTACAAAATGCCGAGCACGATATAGACCGCGATCAGCGCCGCCAGCAGCAACAGCGGCTGCGCACTCGAGGCCTGTTTGAACGCCTTCACATCGCCGGCAAAATCGGCATGGATCGTATCCGGCATGTGCAGCTCGGCCACCGCTTGCGACAGCACAGCGGTGGCGTCCTCGATCGCCACGCCGGTCTTGATATTGTAGGTGATCGTCACCGCCGGAAACTGGCCCTGATGGTTCACCACCAGAGGCGCGATGCCGCGCTCGACCTTGGCCACCGACGACAACGCCACCTGAT
>JAQSCR010000603.1 GCA_029945495.1 Pseudolabrys sp.
AGGGCGCGCTGGCGCGGTCGAGGACAGTGGCGATCTGCGCCAGCCTTTCGATATCGGCAGCGACATCGCCGCCGACCTTGAGCTTGAAGTAGACGTGGCCATAGGCGGCAATGACTTCTTCCAGGCTTTCCGGCAACCCGTCGTCGAGCCGCTTGCCTTGCGTGTCGGCGCGCGTGATCGCATCGACAAGGCCGACAGTGTGGCGCGCAAAGATCGACGCGGCTGGCTTCACGCCAGCAAGAAACTTATTGAGGTCGAAGCCGGCAAGGTCGGGTGTCAGTACGGTGCCGATGCCGAGCCGGTTGCCGCGCACCAGAGCCGCCGCCGGCACGCGTTCAAGGCGGCCGAGCGCATCGATGATGGCGCGCTCGATCACCGCCACGCCGAACGACGCCACCAGGCCATTCAGTCCGGCCTCAGCGCATTCCTTGCGATGACCGGCATTGGCGGCAGCGGAGATGCCAAAAGCGGTCTGCTCGCCGGCGTTCATCATGTGACGTTGCGCGATAGCCACGGCGCGGCGCAACTGGTTGAAATTGTCCTCGTTGGTCAGTTCCGGCGCCTTGTCGAACCACTTCGGCACCAACAACTCGGCTGAGACGCCCTCGCCTTCCCGACCATCCACCAGTTTGATGCGCACGCGCAGGAACAACTGCGGCGCCTCACGCAAGGTGACCACGCCGAAGCGGACCGGCAGCCGCAATTTGACCGGCCGTTCGTAGCGTTCAACCTCAAGAAGCCGCAGCCGCGGCACCGATATCGTCATTTCCATCCCCCGGTGTGGCTGGCGGTCTGGGACGAAAGGCGCGCTTTCGCCGCGTCTTGCTGACTTGACCCCACCGCGCACACCTTCTTAAATAACCAAATGGTTACATGTGGCACTGGCGCACTGCAAGACGCCGGGCCGGGAGGAACTGATGGCCGAGACGACCCCCTTTTGGCGTCGCGCAATCCAGGCTCAATGGCTTAGGCCATTGATATTCCTGGTCGTTCTGGTCGTGGCCTGGGATCTTGCGATACGCTTGTTCCGCATTCCGCCTTATCAGGTTCCCAAGCCCGCCGACGTCATCGCCACCTTGTGGGACGAATGGCCGATGTTGCTGTCGCAGGCTGTGCCGACGACAACCGCGACCGTTCAAGGGTTTATCCTGTCGGCGCTATTCGGCATTCCCATGGCCATGCTGATCGTCGGCTCGCGCACGGTCGAGAGTTATGTCTATCCGCTGTTGGTGTTTTCGCAATCGATTCCAAAAATCGCCATCGCGCCTTTATTCGTGGTCTGGTTCGGCTTCGGCATGATGCCGAAAGTGCTGTCGGCCTTCCTACTCGGCTTTTTTCCGGTCGTCGTCTCGGCGGTGCAGGGCTTCAAGTCGGTCGAGCCCGACATGCTCGATCTTGCCCGCGCCATGGAGGCGAACCGGCTGCAGATCTTCCGCATGGTGCGGTTGCCGCACGCCATGCCGGCGATCTTTTCCGGCCTGAAGGTCTCCATTACGCTGGCCGTCGTCGGCGCCGTGGTCGGCGAATTCGTCGGCTCCAATAACGGCCTCGGCTTCGTGCTGCAGCGCTCGATCGGCAATTTCGAATTACCGACGATGTTCGCCGCGCTCGTCGTGCTCTCGCTCATCGGCGTGATCCTGTTCTGGATCCTTGATGTGATCGAACGCTTCGCCATTCCGTGGCACGCCAGCCAACGCCAGGATTTTATCGTCGCCGTCTAAGTAGAAAAAGCCAAAGGGAGAGAATCATGTTGCGATTGATCGTTACGCTTGGAGCAATGCTTATCGCCGGCCCGGCGCTCGCGGCCGACAAAGTCACCTTGATGCTCAACTGGTACGTCTATGGCGAACACGCGCCGTTCTATTACGGCAAGGAAAAAGGCATCTATGCCGCCAACGGCATCGATCTGGAAATCCAGGAAGGCCGCGGCTCCGCGACTGTGACGCAAGTGGTCGCCGCCAAGACCGTGCAGTTCGGCTATGTCGACGTGCCGACCATGATGCGGGCCGCCGTCAAGGGTGCCCCGGTCGTCGCGATCGGCGTCGCTTTGCAGACCAACCCGATGTCGGCGATGGGTTTTTCCGACAAGAACATCAAGAAGGCCGAAGACATCAAGGGCAAGACCGTCGCCACCACGCCGGGCGATTCGATGTCGCAGATCTGGCCCCTGTTCCTGAAGAAGACCGGCCTGAAGGAAACTGACTTCAAGACCGTTTCAGGCGATGCTGTGACCAAGCTCAACGCTGTCATCAACGGCCAGGCCGACCTCCTGCTCGGCTACGTCATGGACCAGTCGATGAAGATCAAGGACGCCACCGGCAAGGACGTCTATCCAATCAAGTTCTCGGATTATGGCATCAACCTGGTGTCGTCCGGCGTCATCACCAACACCGAATATCTCAAGGCCAATGAAGACCTGGTGCGCCGCTTCATGGCAGCCAGCGTCAAGTCGATCGAGGAAGCCTCCAAGGACCCGAAGGGCGCCGCGCAGGCGATCCTCAATGCCAACCCCAAGGGCGGCAAGATCGCCACCCTGACGCAAGGGTTCGAGCTGACCATTCCGCTCTATAAGGATCCGGCCGGTTCATCGAAGCAACCGCTGCGCGTCAGCGACAAGAACATGACCGACACGGTCGATGTGATGGTCGAATATGGCGGCCTCGAAGCCAAGGCGAAGACCGACCTGAAGACCTATTACACCAACGACTATCTGCCCAAGGCCGGGCTGTAAGAGAAAGCCGAGCCATTGACCAGCAACGTCGCGCCGTTCAAGCGAGACAGCCGCGCCGCCTCCTCCGAGGCGGCGCGTTCTGTCATTATCGAAGGCAAAGCGGTCTCCAAGACCTATCGGACGCGCGACGGCGACGTGCCGTCGTTGCGGCCGATCGATTTCGAGATCGTCGACGGAGAATTCGTCGTCGTGGTCGGGCCATCCGGCTGCGGCAAGACCACATTATTGAAGATGATCGCCGGCCTACTGCCGCCCTCCTCCGGCGAGATTAAAATCGAAGGCCGTACCATCACCAAGCCACATGGCGATGT
The DNA here is from genome assembly GCA_029945495.1 of Pseudolabrys sp. Taxonomy (GTDB): domain Bacteria; phylum Pseudomonadota; class Alphaproteobacteria; order Rhizobiales; family Xanthobacteraceae; genus Pseudolabrys. The sequence continues at coordinate 3,043 of JAQSCR010000603.1, forward strand.
CGGCATCGTGTTCCAAACCTCGATGCTGCTGCCATGGCGCAGCGTGTTCAAGAACGTGATGATGCCGGTCGAGGTTAAGAACCTGCCGCGCAAGCAATTCGAGGCTCGCGCGCACGCACTGCTCAGGATGGTGGGCCTCGAAGGCTTCGAGAACAAGTACCCCTGGCAATTGTCCGGCGGCATGCAGCAGCGCGCCTCGATCTGCCGCGCGCTCGTGCACGATCCGAAGATCGTCCTGATGGACGAGCCGTTCGGCGCGCTCGACGCGATGACGCGCGAGCGCATGAACGTCGAATTGCAGCGCATCCAGCGCGAGACGCGCAAGACCGTACTGCTGATTACTCATTCGATCCCGGAAGCGGTGTTCCTGGCCGACCGCATTCTGGTGATGAGCGAGCGGCCGGGCTCGATCGCCGCCGTCTACAATGTGCCGCTGGCCAAGCCGCGCACGCTCGACATGCTGGCCGACCCGGCTTTCGTCGAACTGTCGCAGACCATCCGAAAGCACTTCAACGCGCAGACCGGCGATTTATAATTACGCCATCCCGTGCACGGCCAGCAGCTTGGTCATGCGCGAGGCCGCCAGATCGGGGTCGTGCAGCACGCGTGCCTTGTCGGCCAGGCGGAAAAGCTCGGTGAAATGCAGGATTGAACGGGCGCTCTCCTGACCGCCGACCATGATGAAATGGTCCTGCAGGCCGTTCAGCCAAGCCAGAAACACGACACCGGTCTTGTAGAAGCGTGTCGGCGTCTTGAAGATGTGACGCGACAGCGGCACCGTCGGCTCCATGATGCCGTGGAAGCCTTGCAGGTCGCCCTTCGACAGCCGCGCCAGACCGGCCGAGGCCGCCGGCGCAATGGCGTCGAAAATACCCAGCAGCGCGTCGGAATAGCCATGCTCGTCGCCGGCGATCAGTTCGGCATAGTTGAAATCGTCGCCGGTATACATGCGCACGACCTGCGGCAGCCTGCGCCGCATGGCGATTTCTTTCTCCTTCGACAGCAGCGAGATCTTGACGCCGTCGATCTTGGCGGCGTTGTCGTTCATGACCGAGAGGCAGGTCGCCCTCGCCGCCATGTGATCGACCTTGCCCCAATAACCGGCGAACATTTCGCCGAGCCAGTGAATGATGACCGGGTCCTTCACCTGCCGGAGAATGCGGCCATAGACGCGTTCGTAATCGGCCGGCGATTTGGCGGCGCGCACCAGCGCGCGCGATGCCATGACGATGAGCTTGCCGCCCATCGATTCGACCGCCTCGATCTGCTCTTCATAAGCGCGAATGACGTCATCGACAGTCACACTGTCGCTTGGCGCCAGATGATCGGTGCCGACGCCGCAGCAAATCTTGGCACCGGGCCTGCCTTTGGCGGCGTCCAGCGCATGCTTGATCAATTGCTTGGCGCCACCCCAGTCGAGTCCGCCGCCGCGCTGCGCGGTGTCCATCGCTTCGGCGACGCCCAGCCCCAGGTCCCAGAGGTAATGCCGGAAGGCAATGGTCTTGTCCCAGTCGATATTGGTGTCGAGCCAGGGATCGTTATCCGCCAACGAATCGGCCACCACATGCGCGGCAGCATACGTGATACGGTTGAAGCGCGCCGTCTCCGCTTTGGACGGAAACTGGATCGGCTCGCCCGTCGTATAAGACCCGAATTTCCGGTCAGCCTGCGGAAGCGAAAGGGTCGCCATGAATCGGCTCCTTAAATCTTAATCTCAGGCACATCGAGCCAGCGCCGCTCGGCCCAACTCTTCAGGCCGAGTTCAGCCAATTGCACGCCCTTGACGCCCTCGATCAGGCCGTGGTGCCACGGCGTGTCGGCGCAGACATGGCGGATGAAATCTTCCCACTGAATCTTGAAGCCATTGTCGTAGACGACGTTGTCCGGCACTTCTTCCCACTGCGAGCGGAAGTCCATGGTCTGCGGCACGTCGGGGTTCCAAACCGGCCGCGGTGTGTTGACGCGTGCCTGCGTCACGCATTTGGTCAGGCCGGCGACCGCCGAGCCATGCGTGCCGTCGACCTGGAACGTCACCAGGTCATCGCGCTGCACGCGAACTGCCCAGGACGAGTTCATGTGGGCTATGACGCCACCTTCAAGCTGGAAGGTCGCATAGGCCGCGTCGTCAGCATCGGCCTCATAGATCTTGCCGTTCTCATCGACGCGCTTCGGGATATGCGTCGCACCGAGGCAGCTCACCGCCTCGACCTTGCCGAACAGATTGTCGAGCACATAGCGCCAGTGGCACAGCATATCGAGAATGATACCGCCGCCTTCGGCCTTCTTGTAGTTCCAGCTCGGGCGCTGCGCCGGCTGGCCCCAGTCGCCTTCGAACACCCAGTAGCCGAACTCGCCGCGCACCGAGAGCATGCGGCCGAAGAAACCGGCCTCGCGCAGCATCTTGATCTTGCGCAGACCGGGCAGGAACAGCTTGTCCTGCACGACGCCGTTCTTGACGCCCTTGCTCTTGGCGAGCTTCGCCACCGCGATCGCCTTGTCCAGCGTGTCGGCAACCGGCTTCTCGCAATAGACGTGCTTGCCGGCGTTGATTGCCTGGATCAGCAGGTCGGCGCGCATCTGCGTCGTCGCCGCGTCGAAAAACACTTCGTCCTTCGGATCGTTCAGCGCCGCCGTGAGATCGGTGGTGTGGCGTTCAATGCCGTATTGCTTGGCAAGCGCCGCGACTTTTTCGGCGTTGCGGCCGATCAGGATCGGATCGGGCATGACGCGGTCGCCGTTCGGCAGCAGTACGCCGCCCTGGTGGCGGATGGCGACGATCGAGCGCACAAGATGCTGGTTGAGTCCCATGCGTCCTGTGACGCCGTACATGACGATGCCGAGCCTGCGGGTTGCCACGCGTCTTCCTCCGATATTGCTTTATTAGAGCGCCCTTCTAGACGCCCTAAGTAACCAGATGGTTACTATGCGGCAGGAGCAATAGCGCCGTCAAGATGGCTAAAAACTAACTTATTCAGAGGGTTTCAGGTAGCCGAGGATGACCTCGACGATGTGCTCGCCGCGGCGCGCCAGCCGATCTGGCGCGCTCAGATTCTCGCCAAAGATGGTCGAGAGCGTATGCCGGTTCGACATGTAGAAGAAGCCGAGCGCCGCGATGCTGATGTACAGCTCGATGGGGTCGACGCTGCTACGGAACGTCTTTTCCGCCGCGCCGCGCTTGAGCAACACCTTGATCATGCCGACCAGAGGCGCGTGCAAGGTGCGGATCTGCTTCGACGTCTTGAGATAGGACGCACGGTTCATGTTCTCGGTGACGAGAAGACTGAGGAATTCGGGGTGGTCGATGAAATACTGCCAGGTGAACAGCACCAGCTTGCGCATGCCGGCGGCCGGATCGAGTTCATCGAGGTTCAGGCCTATTTCGGCGTTTCGGATGGCGGCATAGGTGTGCTCAAGCACAGCGAGATAGAGGCCCTGCTTGTCGCCGAAGTAGTGGTAGAGCATGCGCTTGTTGACGCCCGCGCGCTCGGCAATGGCGTCGACGCGGGCGCCGGTTAGACCTTTGGCCGTGATCTCGGCGGTGGCGGCGCGCAAAATCGCGGCGCGCGTGCGCTCGGGATCGCGCGTCAGGTTTACCGCCCGCGCGTTGACCTGGGATTTGGGTCGACTGCCTTCCATCGCCCCTGTTTAGCGCAAGAGCGGTGGGAGTCCTAGGGCACACCCGGCGCTTGGACCGTCACGAACAGCAGCGGCAGTTCATGGCAAAGGCGACGCGCTCTTCCTCGGTCAGTTTTTCCGGCAGCACGAACTGCGGCTGTTCGACCTTTGGCGGGAACACCAATGTCGGCGCGATCGGCTCGTCCACCGGCAGATCCGCCGCCCGCATCTCCTCGCGGCGTTCAGCAGTTGCCTTAGCGTCGATGGCGCCATCGGCTGTGAAGACCGCGCCATAAGACTTTTCCGCTTGTTCGCGGCTGACATAGCCGCAACGCACGTCGCGTTCGAGCTTGCCGAGATCGCGCTCCAGCGGCGTACCGTAGCCGCCGCCGCCACCCGAGCGCAGGATGTAGGCATCGCCCGGCATCAGCACCTGATTGAAGGCCTTGCCGTTGGGGAAATGGGTTTCCTTGTCGGCGCCGTTGCGATGAACAGCGACCGAGTTGCCCTCCCCCGACAGACCGTCGAACAGGCCCCATGGCTTGCACTTCACGCGGTCCATTTGCGACGAGAAATTGATCTGGTTGATCGCCTGCACCACCTGCTCGGTGCCGAGCCCGCCGCGGAAGCGCCCGGCCCCGCCGGAATCCGGACGCAGCGTGTAGCGTTCGACCAGCAGTGGATACTTGGCCTCGACCTGCTCCGAAGGCCCATTATGCGTGTCGCCATCGTTCATGGCGATGGTCGCGCTCATGCCGTCGCTGTCGTGTTTGGCACCCCAGCCGCCGCCGATCAGGCCACCGAGATAGATGTAGAACGAATTGTCCAATGCCTTGCGACCGTTGACGCGCCCGACCACCAGGTCGGCATGATGTCCGGCGGCCACCTGGTCCCTTATGGCTGGGGCCAGCGCCTTGAAGATCGTGTCGACGACTGTCATCGGATAGGTCATCCACATGCGCATGGCCGCCGGCTTCACGGCGCTGACGACTCGGCCGGCCGGCAGGATGATGTCGAGCGCACGGAACTGGCCATCATTGATCGGCATGTCGAGCGGCGACGTCAGACACTTGAACGCCACCTGACAGCAGGACAGGCCCGCGGTGATGCCGGAATTGTAGAAACCGTTGACCTGCTTGGAAACTTCGGACAGATCGACCGTCATGCGGTCGCCTTTGATCTCG
>JAQSCR010000604.1:0-6948 GCA_029945495.1 Pseudolabrys sp.
CGAGCACGTCGTTGTCGGCTAGGATCCTATTCGCGGTGACCAGATCGTCGCGCAACTGGAATATATCTTCCACTACGTTCCCCCCAAAGTTTCGAATTATCGCGCTTAGATACTCTCACTTCATAGGGCCAGAGACAATTCGGATCAATAAGATCGAAGAGTGGGCGAATGAGCGCAAGTTCTTCGGGGAAGCTGTCGGATAGTCCGTTGTCGTTCGTCAATGGTGGACTGTATGACGTGGCCGTCACGCAGCTGAATGGATGCAGCGGAACGGCTGGGGGTGCCGGGGCGGATCCACCAAAAGGGAGAAGCGACTAATTTGACCAGCCATCGCGCAAACCCGATGGTTCAGTCGACGACTGATAAAATGTGCCTGGATACGCGCGTGTCTACAAAGCGGTGTCGCATATTGGCAGGTTACGGAACATAGACGTTCGCCGACACCCGCTAGCGCAGCAGCCCGTTCCCGGCAGACGGTTGAGGCTCTCCTGTCCGTCAGATCATCCAAAGTCACCCGGCACATCAATTTCCTTTCGACGTCACTAATGTTAAAGCGAACGTCCTCCAGCCCAGGACCAAGATATTTCTCTTTGCACGTTTCAAGCGGCATACCGCGCCCTAATGCAAATCTTCTAACGAAAAAACCTGGCTCGTTTCATCGTAAGCGAAGACTTCCGCGTAGCGGCCCCAGTTCGTCACGGTCGCAAGCGTAACCGTCGCTTGGTTCTCGCTCATGTAATCCTCAAGCTCTTCGCGGAAGCGAGAGGCGGGCGCTTTGTGGCTTGGCCGTTCGTCGAGAACCTGTTTGATGCGGGCGGCGATCGGGACGTAGGTTAAAAGGTGATCACGGAATATGGACTTACGCGTATCCGTATCCGCATCGGCAAATCGTTTCCCCGCTGCCGCGAGAGCGATATCGCCCTCGGCAATCTCGACGAATCGAAACAGTTGAAGAGTCTCGGCCACGGGAAACAGATCATCGACTTCCATGTGCAGACTATCAGTCAAGGCCGGTATGTCGGCTTTTCCGTTGTAGGGCGGCGCTGCGATTTCTTCCATCATGCCGGCGAATGTATTGGTCGAAATCCGCGTCAAGGCCATCCCAATACCATACCCGGAAACTTACCGCGGTATTTTTCGGTCTCGGTTCGCTGCGTCATGGTCGCATAGATTTGATCCACGAGCTGACGGAACGCCGGGTCCAAACGATTGCCGGGGTGAGGAAGGCCAACCTTGATCTCGGCTGCGATACGACCTGGGTTGGAAGACAGAATAATAATCCGATCGCACATCAGTACGGCTTCTTCGATGTTGTGCGTCACCATCAAAATTGACTTGATGGGCATCCGGCCTTCGACCCAGAGGTCAAGAAGATCCGTACGCAGCGTTTCGGCGGTCAATACGTCCAGCGCCGAAAATGGTTCATCCATCAAGAGAATGTCTGGCTGTACTACGAGCGCACGGGCGAAGCCGACACGTTGGCGCATTCCGCCCGAAAGCTCTTTCGGATAGGCAGACTCAAATCCGTCGAGGCCAATAAGGTCGATAGCGGCAAGCGCGCGCTTCCGCGATTCCGCCGCCGAAACTTTCCGCGCCTTGAGACCCAGTTCGACATTTTCCAGAACGGAGAGCCAAGGGAATAGCGCGAAGCTTTGAAACACCATTGCGATATTGTTGAGTGGCCCTACGACTTTGACGCCTCGATAAGCCACTTCACCTGCGGTAGGTCTCGCCAAGCCAGCTACAATTCGCAGTAAAGAAGACTTGCCGCATCCCGAACGTCCCAAAAGACCGACAATCTCATTTTGCTCGAGTCGTAGAGAGACGTGGTCGAGAACCAAAGAGCCTGGCGAATCCGAGCCGGTTGAATAGCTCTGGCAGACGTTATCGACTTCCAATAAGGTCTTAGCTTCTACATCGAGCATGGCTTGCGCCCTTACATGAGACGGAGGCGACGTTCGGCAAAGCCGAACAGTGGCCTCCAAAACAGCCGATTGAATGCAATCACGAAGATCGACATGACTGCGACGCCAAGTACGATGCGCGGATAGTCTCCGGCCGCCGTCGCCTTCGCGATGTACGCGCCAATTCCATGAGCTTCTACTTTGTCGTCACCCCATTTGACATATTCGGCAACGATCGCGGCGTTCCAAGACCCGCCAGACGCTGTGAGCGCGCCGGTGACGTAATACGGAAAAATGCCGGGAAGAATCACGCTTTTCCACCAGATCCATCCTTTGACACCCAAATTTTCGGAAGCCTCCTTGAGATCGTTGGGAAAGGCGGACGCTCCGGCGATGACGTTAAAGACGATGTACCACTGGGTTCCGAAGACGATCAGGAAGCTAAGCCAGATATCGGGGGTCAGCGACCATTTGAGAATGCCGATGACCGCCACCGGGAATACGACGTTCGCAGGAAAGGCTGCCATAAACTGCGCGAGAGGTTGCGCCTTCTCGGCGAGCGCGGGGCGCAATCCAATCCAGACGCTGATCGGTACCCAAAACAAGGTCGCCAGTGCAATCAACGCTACTACGCGCATCATGGTGATGATTGTGAGTGTGGCTGTTTCGGCAAGATCGGCCCACGAAAGTGCTGTCGATACGAAACCGCCAATTTGCCAGAACGACCACGCCACTAGCGCTGCCAGAGCGACGTACCAGACAATGTCGGCCGCAACTGCGGCCTTCCGCCCGCCCCAAGCAGCCCGGGATGGTTGTTCGCCCATCCAATCGAGGCGTAGCAAGCCAATCGCCTTGATGATCTTGCCCGGAATCGACATGACACGCCGGAGCCCGGTCGCCCGCACGAAGATATCGCGAACCCAGGATTGTTCTTGAAATTTCGACATCGATAGCTCAACACGAAATTTCTGCGAGAAGACAACGAGCGGCCTGAATAGAATTTGGTCGTAAAGCAGAATAATAACCAACATCGCCCCAACTGCGCCGATAACGGCGGATATATCCTTATGGTCGATCGCGACCGCGAGCCATGAGCCGATGCCGGGAAGCTTGACTGTGGTGTCACCGACTGAGATTGCTTCCGAGGCGACAACGAAAAACCAGCCGCCCGACATCGACATCATGGTGTTATAGACCAGACCAGGCATCGCAAACGGCGCTTCGAGTTGCCAGAATCGCTGCCATGGCGATAGGCCGAATCCGGTCGCGACTTCCTCTAAGTCTTTCGGCACAGTCCGCAGCGACTGATAGAACGAGAACGCCATGTTCCAGGCCTGGCTGGTAAAGATCGCGAAAATCGCCGCGCATTCGGCTCCCAGCGTCGACCCCGGAAACAGCCCGAGAAAAAACGTAACGGTGAAAGACAAAAATCCGAGAATTGGCACCGATTGCAAGACGTCAAGCAAGGGAATCAATATCTGCTCGGCCCGTTTACTCTTGGCCGCCAACGTCGCGTAGGTAAGCGTGAATACTAGCGACGCCGCGAGCGCCGCGAACATCCGCATCGTGGTGCGCAGCCCGTAATAGGGCAACTGCCAGTAGTCCAAAGCCATCGGACAATGCGCAGGACAACACGCGCGGCCCGGCTGTGTCGATTTCCAAAGAGGAAATCGACAAACGTTTGAACGACATGGTGCCTTTCCCACCACTGCCGGCCATTGGCGATTAGTCTTTAATATTTACAACGGCGGGTACAATGAGCGAGCGTAATAAGTGCGGTCACGAGCCGTTGAAGCCCTCTCAGAAGGAGGGATTTGGTAATGAGTATCTCTGCAGTTGGATCGGCACCGGTATCACCGGTGAGCCTGGGACAGACCGGTGGGCCTGCACCAAGCAACGACGGAGATGGCAACGACGAGGCTTCCGGTACGGAAGCTTCCGTCCAAGCTGCTCCGGCCCCTGGCGCCGGAACCGTCATTGATAAGACGGCTTAAGCGCCTTGATTAGGTACATTGCGAAGAAGCCCGGCTAGTGCGCCGGGCTTTTCATTTACAGTCTTTCGTCAATAGAAATTGGATACACATCAGCTATTGTTCGCTATCTGGGGGCAACCCAGACATCGCTCGGAATCGTCGCTGAGTCGCCTATAAGAATAGCAAATATCGCGATCAGCGAGTGTCAGGTCCGCCATTGCTACTGTGGGCGGCTTCGTTTCCGGTACCTGAGTGCCGTAAGTAATTCGTTGCAAGCGGCAAAAAGACTGGATTCGTTTCCGCGATGCAGCAGTCGGCTAAAATGTCTCAGCGTTCGGTATTGGGGCAGGCTGCGGTTGTGGCCGGCGCCGTAATGATCGTCGCCGTTAACGCAAATTCTGCAAAGGAAGATCTGTTAGCGCAAATATCAGTCCAATATCCGAATACTCCGAAGGGTGATCGGCAGTGCGGCGGTTGCAGCCTTTTTGTTGCACCGAGCGCCTGTAAGAACGTAGTTGGCGAAATTAGCCCGAAGGGGTGGTGCATTCTTTGACGAAAGGTTTGAGCCGCTTGATTTGTTTTCAAGTCGCGTTTTTCATTGGTCTACCGATTGAATTGGTGTCTATTATTTAGCACTGAGGTAGCCGGCGTCTTGGCGGTATCGGGGTGGGGGCATGGTTCGAGAAAAAGTACGTAAGCGCGTTTTTCGAGCTGCGCAAAGATTACTAATGGTAGCGGGAGCAGCCACGGCGACCGCGGTTTTTTGCGCCGTGACGTTAGGTGCGCTCTCTCCGGCCGCAGCATTGCCGAGCTTCGCCCGGCAAACCGGGCAACCATGCGGCACCTGTCACACAGATTTCCCCGGACTTACTCCTTACGGCCGCAAGTTTAAGCTGCTCGGCTACACGACAGGCGGCGGTCCTTACCGGACCGCGCCGTTCCGTGAATTCCCGCGGTTCAAGAAAGACCCGCTGGACTCGTATGTGAACGCTGATGATGCGCAGTCAAATGCGAGGAAAAAATCAGATCTAGGCAAGGAGGGACAATCAACGCCGGGGCAAAGCGACACATGGGTGCCGCCCATCTCCATGATGGCGATTGTTGGCTACACGCATACACAAGCACCGCAAGACGCAACCGGGTCGCCGTATAAGTCAAACGGCAATCTCGTGGTTGCCCCTGTCAGCGTGTTTTATGGCGGCGCGGTCACTGAACATATCGGGGCGTTTGCGCAGTTAACTTGGAACAATGCGCCCTTTGGAGCTCCAGACCAAGCCGATCCGTATGCGACCCGTCAAGTGACATGGGACAATGCTGATATTCGCTATTCCAATACCGCGAAGCTAGGCAACACGAATGTCATTTATGGCATTACCGCCAATAACAATCCTACCGTTCAAGATTTATGGAATACCACGCCAGCTTGGGCGTTCCCATATAATGTATCAAATATAGCAGCATCCGGTCCAACAAGTTCAACGCTCATTGAAGGAGCGCTCGCGGCTCGTGTCGCAGGTGTTGGCGCCTACGCTTGGATCAATGACTTGCTCTATCTGGAATTGACCGGTTACCGAGCAATCAATTTTGATTCCCTGCTTAAATTAGGGCCGGATCCCTTTCAGGGACCCGGGGCGTCCCCCGGAAAGATGGTTGGTATCGCGCCATATTGGCGCGTAGCCATGGAGCCACATTGGGGCAATCATTGGCTAGAATTTGGCGCCTTTGGAATGTCCGCGCAGGTGAATCCATTTACGACCGTTACGGACGCAAACGGGTTTTACTTGAATCAGACATTCCAGGAGACTGATCGATACACCGATATTGGTTTCGATACGCAGTATCAGTACCAGGGACCAAATTATTGGATCACATTGCGTGGCACTTATATCCACGAGAAACAAACGCTTGATGCGAGTTCTCTCAATTTTGGCACCAACCCGACAAATACTTTGGATACGTTTAAAGCGTTAGCTTCGTTTGCCTACGGGAACGACAATCGCGTTGTGCTGACAGGTCAGTATTTCAATTCACAAGGCACATCAGACGCAACGTTGTATGCAAGCAATCCCGGATTTAGTCCGAATAGCGACGGCTACATACTCGAGGTCGCCTATATCCCGTTCATTTCCAGTCAGGCGCCCGTGTGGCCTTGGGCTAATGCGCGCGTCGGCCTCCAATACACCTACTACAACAAGTTCAATGGAGATACCGTCTCCGCTCACGACAATAACTCGCTGTTCGCCTACATTTGGTTCGCGATGTAATCATCGGGGAGCGTTCGGGATGCCGCATAGCCCACAGCACAGAACATAAGAGCGAAGGCCGGATGATGAAGGTCAGCAGCATACGATTGGCAATGCCGATGGCAATCCTAGCAATTTTCTTCTCGGCAGCGGGTCGAGCAGAAGAAAGGCAATCCCTTCAGGCCAAGATAGAATATTGCACAACGTGCCACGGCTCATCTGGGCAGGGTTATCATGGGTTCTATCCCATCCCGCGACTCGGGGGACAACAAGCCCAATACATTGAGAACCAGTTGCGGGCCTATATCGAGCACAGGCGCGAAAACAAATATATGTATAGCGTGGCACATGTTCTGAGCCCGGCGATTCGTACCGCTCTCGCCAAACATTTCAGCGAACTCAATCCAAAACCCATGGGCGGTGCTCCAAAGGGACTCGTCGCTACTGGAAAAAAAATCTACGAGGATGGAATTCCAGAAACTAACGTTCCGGCTTGCATGGCATGTCACGGCAGCGAAGCTAAGGGCCAAGGCGCAATTCCCCGTTTGGCTGGCCAGCTTAATGATTACATCATAAGCAAATTGCTGAACTGGAACTCAGAGCGGGGCCGGGACCCGGCAAGACCAGATATATCGGCTATCATGCTGCCGACTTCGCACAATCTGACCAAAGCACAGGTCGCGGCCGTCGCGGCTTACGTCGCTTATCTCCGGTAACTCAGTGGGTTCAACATGTCGTCGATGACCCCAAAATTGCAGATTGCGAATGCTCCGATGATGAAGTTTGTCATTTCGAAAATAGCGGTCCTGGCACTCATTACCTCAGCTT
>JAQSCR010000604.1:6958-7823 GCA_029945495.1 Pseudolabrys sp.
TTTACCTGCGTTTGCAGGAGACATGGAACCAGCCACCGTCAGCAATTGTACGTGGTGCCACGGAGCGTCCGCGCAAGGTTATGCGCCGGCACCGCGATTAGCCGGACAGAGACCTCAATATATCGAGCGTCAGCTTCTGGATTTTCGCAATCACACGCGCGACAATCCTTTTTCAAAACAATATATGTGGGGTGCCGTCGCGAACCTCAGTCCCAGCACGGCTCATTATTTGGCGTACTATTTTTCAAAGCAGATCCCGGAAGCCGCGAGCGATGGAGATAGGCAGTTCGCAGCTTCAGGAAAGAAGTTATTTGAAGACGGAAATCCGGAGTCCAATACGGTGTCCTGTGCAGTTTGTCATGGTCCGAATGCAGAGGGCATTGGAAGAATCCCGCGTCTAGGTGGGCTGTCGTACTACTATTTGAAACGTAAACTCACGCAATGGGGAGAAGGATATCACTCAGCCGCAGCCGCCCCTATGCCACAAATTGCGAATAAATTGTCCTCGAACGAAATCGAGGCTCTCGCGTCATACCTTAGCTTTGTAAAATAAGTGAGCCTACGCCTCGTTCTCACTTGATTGATGGTTTGGAGACCGGATGATGAAGGTCAGCAGCATGCGATTGGCGTTGCCGGCGGCAATCCTAGTAATTGTCTTCTCCGCGACCGGGCGGGCGGAAGACACGGGCGTGGCCGACTTTTCGAAGCAGGCCCTTCAGGCCAAGATAGAATATTGTAAAACGTGCCACGGGGTGTCGGGGCAAGGTTTTCATGGAGCTACTCCGATCCCAAGACTTGCGGGCCAACAAGCCGAATATATCGAGAATCAATTACAGGCCTTTATCGAGCACAGGCGGGACAATAA
>JAQSCR010000605.1 GCA_029945495.1 Pseudolabrys sp.
ATCGGCAATGTCGGCATCATCCTCGACTTTGAGACGACGGGCCTAGATCAGGCCAACGACGAGATCATCGAAGTTGCAATGGTCTAGTTCCGATATTCTGAAACTTATGTGATCACCGGCATCAGCGATATCTTCCAATCCTACAATGAACCGTCGATCCCGATCCCCGCGCTGGTCACGGAACTGACCGGCATCACGAATGACATGGTCACCAGTCACCGGATCGATAGCGCCGCCCTGGAAGCATTCGTCACTGAGGCCAACATCGTCATCGCGCATAACGCCGCCTTTGACCGGAAGTTCGCTGAGCGACTGACGCCGATCTTTGAGCATAAACACTGGGCCTGCACCCAGACCGAGGTCGACTGGCGCAAGCACGGCTTCGGCGGCGCCAGGCTCGGTTACCTCCTGGCTGACTTCGGGATATTCCACAACGCTCATCGCGCCATCGACGATTGCCATGCGCTCGTCGAGATCCTCTCTCATCCACTGCCGGCGGCAACTCGGCCTGCATTTGCGGAATTGATCGATCGCGCGCGTCGAACGAAGGTCCGCGTCTGGGCCCAAGGCTCGCCTTTTGATCTGAAAGACGCGCTGAAGGTCCGTGGCTATCGCTGGAATGACGGATCGGATGGCCGTCCCAAGTCATGGTTCATCGACGTCGATGAAGAAAAGCGCGATACCGAGCTTAACTACCTGAAGAAAGAAATATACCAGCGCGAGGTCTATATCGAATGCCGTGCGATGACCGCGCTCGAACGATTTTCTAACCGCGCATAACAGCGAGTTATGGCTCGCGAAAAGAGACTTCGAGGTGCCAAAGCCGAAAACATTGCTCAATCTACCGCTCCCCCGAACGTGCAGGCGGCCCACGGACAATCTCTCTTGCGAAGCGTCGCCGGTGCGAACATCCGGGTCATTCGCTGCGGAGCTATTCAGCGCCAGTGCGAACCGTTGTCCGTTGTTGTCCATCGCGCCCAAAATGCTGCGACGCAACAACCAACGCAAGGTGACACTCGCATCCTTCGCAGTATCGCGACTTAGGCCATCTGGCCTAGCGCACGCCTGTGCTCACGCGCTCGATCGGAAGACCGCTAGCCACCGCCGGAGCACCATCCGCGGTCACCGCGCCATAGGCGTCGGCAAGACCGGCGCCGAACATGACGTCGCGGCCCTTCGGACCGATATCCTTCGCCGTGGCCTCCAAAATGCGGCGCACGGCGTCAGGCGCGAGATCGCCGCGGCGCTCCAGCATCATTGCGACAATCCCGCTGACTTCCGCCGCCGAGAACGACGTGCCGGAGCCGACCTCGAAACCGCCATCCGGGATCGCGACCAGAATGTCGGTTCCGGGCGCCGCGACCGAAATGTACGGGCCGCGATTGGAAAACACGGAGGACTTGTTGTTGACGTCGGAGCCGCTCACCCCGATCACTTCCGGGTACGCACCTGGATAGAGCGGCGGCGACTTCGGACCCGCATTCCCGACCGCCGCGACAAGAACAATGCCGCGCTTGCGGGCCGCTTGCAGGCTGCGCAGTGTGATCGGGTCGGACGGACCGGCAAAACTCATATTGATGATGCGGGCGCCGTTCGCCGACGCATAATCGAGGCCTTTGAGGATGTCGAAAGTATTGCCATTGCCGGTTGTGCCAAACACCCGCACCGCGAGAAGGCGCGCGGCCGGCGCCGAGCCCAGGATTGTGCCGTGAGCCGCAATCAGACCGGCAATCGATGTGCCGTGCTTGTTCAGCGGCCCGGGCTGATTGATTGCGTCGAACGAACCGACGACGCTGCCGGCAAGCTCGAGATGAGTCGCGTCAACGCCGGAATCCACCACGGCAATCAATATACCGTTGCCCTTCGCTAGCGCGTGCGCCTGCGGCAGCCGCAGCTTGGCAAGTTCATATTGCGCCGGCCCGCCGTTGGCTCCGGCTTGTTGCAACGAGTAAAGATAATTCGGCTGCGCCGACGTCACGGCCGCGTCGGCTTCGAGTGCTTGCACGACCGCCGTTATCGTGCGGCGATCGGTAATTCGCCAGCGCGACAGTGTCGTTCCGGACAATAGGCTGGCCTGCGATTCCAGCAGCGTCAGTTGATGGCGATTTTGCAAAGCCTCGAGCTGCTGCGGCGTTGCCCCTCCGGAAAGCTCGACGACGACTTCGTCCGGCACCAGGCGTCGCTCGTTCGCCGGCGGCGCGCCGCTCGGCCCGCGCCGCGCCGTATTTTGCGGCGGCTGCCGTGGTTTGCGCGGCTCGCCAGCGCGAGTTCTATCGATTGTCGTGCGGTCGCGCGGCGATACGATCTTGGGGATCGCCGAGATGATGCCAATTCCACCGCCGCCACCAGTACTGCGCGTAGTGTCGGGCTTGCCGTAAGCCGGCTGGCCGCCGCCACTGTTGCCACCGCCACTGCCGCCGTTGCCGTTGTATTTTTGCGCCTGCGCACCGCCGGCGTGAACCAGCCATATCATTGCAGCAGCAACTAAAAAACGTCGGGCGCTAGGGGAGGCACGCATGGTCTTTAGCCCGTTCAGTTATGACGGCGATCGTTCCGGCCACTCATTCCCCATGGCCATGAAGCCGCCAAAGGCCAGTATATTGAACCGGTTTTGTCGACGAGGCGACGATTAAGACTAGCATAGTGCAATTGCGCCGCCCATTGGTCGCAATGGAAATGCCCGCTCTCGAGCCCGGAAACGAACTATGCTTGCTTGATAAAATAGTTTGGCCGACAATCGAAAAATGCGGTCTCCCGGGGCTACGCGGAGATCGAACGCCCGGGGGCGGCTGTCGTTGAACCTTTTTTCCAGCCGGGGCGACTAATACGACGCGGGGATTTTCTCGCGACTTGGGGGGCTACCATGGCCAAATTCATTGCGCGGCTATTGCCGTTGATGCTGCTCGGCCAGATTATGAGCGGCGGTGCGACGGCACAGCAGCGCGACCGAGGACCGGACCTGCGATTGGGTGACGTTGTTGTCACAGGTTTTTCCGGCATTGTGGCCCCCAATCCCAGCCAGCGCCGCCCGGCGGGAAAATCGGCCATCGACCTCACCTTCATCAACCCAGAAGGACCCTCCGGCCGGGTCGTCGACCTTTCGAAGCCCGGCATAGTCTGGGATGGGACCGTACTGCCGGCGCCCAAACCCTTCGATGTGCTGGCGAAAGACGTCGGTCAGGTATTCGGCATCGCATTGGACGATGCGCCGCAGCCCAATATCTACCTCGCCGCCACCTCGGCCTTCGGCCTGAATATCGTTGCCCGCGGCCGCGACGGCCAGCCTGAGCGCAGAAAGAAAGGCGGCCCCGGCGTCGGCTGGATGAAGGGGCAGTTCGGGCTCGACCTGCAGGGAGGCCCAGGCGCGATCTATAAGATCGATGGTCGCACCGGCGTGCCGACACTGTTTGCCAACGTCACCCTGGACGGTGTTCCTAATCCGGGTCCCGGTCTCGGCAATCTCGCTTACGATTCCGCGCACAAGCAACTCTTCGTGTCGGACCTCTATACCGGCATGATCCATCGCTTCGATCTCGACGGCAAGGAACTCGACCGCTACGACCATGGCGTCACCGGGTTGACCGCCGCAAAGCTCGCGCCCGTTCCTTTCGATTCACGAAACCGTCCCAATATCGCCAGCGACCGCTTCGACAGCGAGAAGCCGGAGACCTGGGGCTTTGCCCCCGCCGCCCGCCGCGTCTGGGGCCTGGCCGTGCATGAAGGCCGGCTCTATTACTCCGTCACCTCAGGCCCGCAGATCTGGTCGATCGGCATCGCGCGGGATGGCCGCTTCGCCAACGACCCGCGCTGGGAACTCGACGTTCCGGCGCAAGCCGGACCTTTGCCGATTTCCGATATCGTCTTTTCGAACAAAGGCGCGATGGTCCTGGCGCAGCGCGCGCTGATTGCCGGATCTTACGACTATTCAGCTTTCACCCGCCCTGGCGAGCCGCAGGTGTTCCGGATCTGGCTCAAAGGGCCGAAGGACCCGCCCTCGCCCGGCCGCTGGAAGCTGGTGCCGGAAGAATACGCTGTCGGCTTCGCCGGCAATTACCGCAACACCAATGGCGGCGTCGCGCTCGGCTACGGCTATGGCCGCGACGGCAACCTCAGCAGCACCGCCTGCGAATTCTCGCTGTGGACCACAGGGCAAAATCTTCGCAACGCACCTGCGCTGCGCGGCCGGCTCGATCCCGGCGGTCCACTGGTTGTGCATGGCATCCAAGGCGTGCCGGCAAGTCCGGTACGCGACATCAATACGCCGCCGTGGCTGAGCTATACGGTCGGCTACGGTGACCGTGCCGACGATCCGCGCGCTGCGGGTCATCTCGGCAGCGTGCGCATCTACAGCAAACCGTGCAACGCGATGGCGGTCTTTGGTGGCCCCGGTTATCCCGTGAGCCCACCATATATCGTCACGACCACCGTGGTCGTCCCGAATTGCGTCGGATCGAACTGCCCGCCGCCGCCACCGCCGCGAACCGATATCGGCATTGCTAAGATCGGCGAGGTCAATCTCGCCAATCCGGATGGCCCGTATAATTTCACCGTAGGTGTCCGCAATCTGGCCGGACCGATCAACAACGCGACGCCGCTGACGGTGACCGACGTCGTTCCCGCCGGCATGACGTTCACCAGCGTTACGCCGACAAACTTCACCTGCCTGCCGCTGGCGCCGGTTTCCGGTGGCGCCACCCTGACCTGCACCTATAACGGCCCGTTCCCCATCGCAACCAATCAGATCCTCGGTTCAATCGATATCGTCGCCAACGGCGGCAACGGCCCGTACACGAATTGCGCCAGTCTCGGCCAGACCGACAGCGATGCGTCCAACGACAAAGCCTGTGCAACAGTGCAAAAAGATTATGGCAATCTGACCGTGGTGAAGGAGGTTGAGAACAATACCCAACCTCAGGTTTCGACAGTCGGTCTTGTGTATCCTGTCACTGTCACCTGCGGCAGCACTGTCACCAATCTGTCGCTGATCGACGGCATGCCGCAGACGGTTGGCCCGATTCCGTTCAACACCACCTGCTCGGTTGTCGAAGGCACGCCGCCGATGCCGTCCGGCGCCTGCCCGGCCGGACAACTAACTTGGACCAAGAGCAAGATTCCGGAAAGCGACGTGCAGATCTTGTCCGGCGTCAATGCAACCGTGCGCGTGCACAACAAACTCGATTGCGCACCGAGCGATGGTGGCGGCAACGGTTCGCTGGTCGTCACCAAGACAGTCATCAACAAGGTGATGGGCGTACCGTTTCCGACCGGGCTGACCTATCCGGTCACCGTTACCTGCGGCAGCATGGTGACGCCGCTGACGTTAAGCGAAAACGTGCCGCAGACCGTCAGCAATATCCCGACCCCGGCCAGTTGCCACGTTCAGGAAGGCACGATGCCGACCGTCAACCTGCCCTGTGCGATGATGGGCCAGGTGCCGACCTGGACCACCGACTATCTGCCGACCCAGGACATCAACGTTACCGGCGCAAACACGCCGGTCACCGTGCAAAACACGATTGAATGTAAACCACCGAATAGCAATGGCTTCAAGCTGACGGTCAATAAGGTCGTCACCAACCGGACCGATCCGCAGATTCCGGTGACCGGCACTGTATTTGCTATCAGCACGTCCTGCGCATCGGGCATGAGCCCGGCGGTGGTCACGCCGATGCCGTTGCCTGACGGCGCCTCGCAGGCCGTCAGCGGGCTCGCCAATAACACGACGTGCAACATTACTGAGACGCTGCCGCCTCCACCGGTGACGACGACCATTTCCTGTCTGCCGCATTTCAGTCCGGTCTGGTCGACCCTGCCTGTGGCGCCGGTGACCATCAGCAATGCGGATGCGACCGCGACCGTCCAGAACTTCCTCGATTGCGTGCCGGACGGAACCGGTCAGTTGATGGTCAAGAAGGTGGTCACCACCACCAAGCCAATCCAGCTCACGACCGCGAACTTCCCGGTCACCGTGACCTGCGGCAGCATGGTGACCAACCTCAGCCTGTCGAGCGATGGCACACCGCAAACGGTCAGCGGCATTCCGATGCCGGGTAGTTGCTTGGTCAGCGAAGACACCTCGGCCTTGCCGAACGTCTGCCCCAACGGCCTGACACCGACCTGGTCCGGGCCCAACATCGCGCCGAACCCGGCGCCCATCTCGCCGGGACCGATCATGACCGTCACAGTGACCAATTCGGTCGACTGTACCGGTGGTGGCAATGACAATGGCTATGTGCTGGTCAATAAATTCATCGACAACCAGACCAATGACAAAAGCGGCGCCTACACGGCCGTTCGCAATGCGCTGGTGTTCCCGATAACGGTGACCTGCAACGGCAACGATACGCTGCTCAATGTTAGTGTGCCCAATACCGAGGTCGTGCATGCCGTGCCGGTTGGGCAGCACTGCTCGGTCGCGGAAGGCGCCCTGCCGCCAGCGCCGCCATCGGCGTCGGCCTGCAGCAACGGCCAGGTGCCAACCTGGGGACCGGTGGAATATTCGGCGACGCCCGCGGGATTGCCGACGACCGTGACCTCAGGCCAGGGGCCGGCCATTCACGTCAAAAACACGCTGATCTGCGCGCAGGGCACGCCGCCGGTCTGCCAGCCGCCAATGGTACCCGGCAATGTTCCCGGCCAGTGTGTCTGCCCGCCGGGGATGGTACAGACCGGTGGCGGCTGCATGCTCGTGCCGCCTCCGCCGCCAGTGTGCCAACCGCCGATGGTGTCTGGCAGCTTGCCTGGCCAATGTGTCTGCCCGTCCGGGACGATCCTGCAAAATGGCACCTGCGTCACGCCACCGCCGCCGCCGCGCTGCAAACCGCCAATGATCCCGGGGCCGGCCAAAGACGAATGCATCTGCCCGCCCGGAACGAAGCAACTGAGAGGACGCTGCATCGAGACGATCGTCTGCCACTCGCCGGCCAAGCTCAACAGCCGGGGCACCGCCTGTTCATGTCCGAAGGGCATGGTTCTGAAGCGCAACACCTGCGTCGAGCCCGAGCGCAAACGCCCGTCGGTCAATGGCGATGATGTCATCCGTGCGCTTCCCGGACTGATCGGCCCTGGCGGCTTCGGTGGTGGCGGCCGGTCCCGCGACGGCGGAGGCGATAGTGGCGGCGGCGGAGGGTACAAGCCGCCGGGGTCCAAATAGATAGCCCGGCACTCAACGAACCGGCGTAGCCTTGTTGCTGCGCGCCGGTTTTGCCATCCACCTGGCGTGCCATCAGCGGCTAATGAGGCTCGCCCCGAGTTGGGTTCGTTTGGCCAAAATGAGCTGGTCGCTAAATCCTTTTTGGGTTCGTTCGGCCAAACTTGCGACGCTTGAAAAACATCAAGATCAATTTGGGTTCGTTTGGCCAATTCTGGTTGGGATATTAAACGCGTCGATCATGATGGGGCGGATTCGCAGAACCTCACGCCGACATGTCCAGACTTTCGTCAAACGACGTGACAATTTCGTCGTATTCACCCGTCTGCGGCAAGGCGGATCGAAAATTCGTTAGACAGTAGGTAACGTTCAGAATTGCACAGGTGGGCGTCCCCCCCCCTCTGATATTGGCACGGAGACAAGGAACCGGCCTTTCGCCCTCTAACCGCGCCGTCCTACGGAGCGCGGCGCGTCTAGAGAGCCTGGTCCCTTGGTCTGCCAGTATTGGTTTACCCGTCGGGATATCTCAATACCCAGAATCGACGCCAATCAATTCGTAGGCTCAGAGTTCGACTTCACACTGCGCGCCGGCTTGCCGTCATAGTCATAAACAAAACTGGCGATCTCAAAGATGCTGAAGGGACTTCTAAAACCAATCTCA
>JAQSCR010000606.1:0-910 GCA_029945495.1 Pseudolabrys sp.
CTCGGCGCAGCGGCGGCTGGAGGCCCATTACACCATGACCCTCGCCGGCCTTCCGATCGGCCAGGGCACCTGGGTCATCGATATCTCCGACAGCCAATACTCCTCGGCGGCCAGCGGCACCACCACCGGCCTGATGCACGCCTTTACCGGCGGCGAGGGCTCGACCGCGGCGCAAGGCACCTTGCAGGGCGGCCGGCCGCTGTTGTCGACTTACGCCGCGACCATCAAATCCAGCAAGAAAACCGACGAAATCCGTTTCACCGTCAATAACGGCCGGGTCAAGGACCTCAAGCTCGATCCGCCGCGCGACACCGATGCCGAGCGCGTCCCGATCACCGACGATGACCAGCACGGGATACTCGACCCGATGACCGCCTCCCTCGTCCGCGCGCCCGGCGCCGGCAATCCGCTGACGCCGGAAGCCTGCCAGCGCACGCTGGCGATCTTCGACGGCCGCCTGCGCTATGACCTGCAACTCGCCTTCAAGCGGATGGACAAGGTCAAGGCCGACAAAGGCTACGAAGGTCCGGTACTGGTGTGCGCCGTCTATTTCTCGCCAATCGCCGGCCACATCCCGTCGCGGGCCGCGATCAAATACATCTCCCGCCTGCGCGATATCGAGGTCTGGTTGGCGCCGATCGCCGGCACGCGCGTCCTGGTGCCGTTCCGCGCCGCCGGCCCGACGCCGATCGGGCCGGCTGTGCTCGAAGCCACGCAATTCGTGTCGGTGGCGGTGCCGTCCAAGGAAGCGGTGAAAACGCCGGAACGGACGCCGGCCAAGGCGGTTTCGACCGACGCCAAATCGCAATAGCGCCGCACCGCGCAAAGTACGGCCTTGACTCAGCGCGGCATTGCGAATCCGCCACGGCGTTAATAATTGAAAGCTGAAAAGCTCAATGAATCGGACATT
>JAQSCR010000606.1:940-1302 GCA_029945495.1 Pseudolabrys sp.
GCGAGCCGCATGCGCGCCAGATATCGCCGTGAACGAACCCGCATGCGCTTTGAGTCAGCGATTCGGGCGCGGTTCGTTCCAGACTCGTTCCAAAGCTTAATCGGCGGGCGCCGCGCCGTCACATTGTGGTACAGAATTACCCGCGCGGGGCCTATGCGGCGGCAGATCAAGCGGTGGCGCAGATTGATACACCGCCTGGGACCTGGGACGCCACTTGTTAAGGTTTGAGCGCCAATTTCGCCGATCCGGTTTCGGCGCGATCCTCGATATAGTAGGAGCAATGGAGCGCTGCGCCAGATGTGGCCGTGAACGAACGCATACAGGGGCCCCATCAGCGATTCGGGCGTGGTTCGTTCCAGCCC
>JAQSCR010000606.1:1312-7799 GCA_029945495.1 Pseudolabrys sp.
CCCGTTCCAAAGCTTAACCGAAAGCATCGCTATCTTCGCAGTGTGATACAGGGAGCGCCGGCCTGTTCGTCGAACGGGCAACGCCGGCATCATCGGAAGCGTCATGGCTATTTCTTTTTCTTCGCCGGCCAATCGCAATCAGAAGCAGCGCGGCGCCGGCGTCACCGCTGTGCTGGGTCCGACCAATACCGGCAAGACGCACCTCGCGATCGAGCGCATGCTGGCGCATTCGTCGGGCATGATCGGACTGCCGCTGCGCCTCCTCGCACGCGAGGTTTACAACAAGGTCGTCACTCGCGTCGGCGCGGACGCCGTTGCCCTGATTACCGGCGAGGAAAAGATCAAGCCGCCGCATGCGCGCTTCTGGGTCTCGACCGTCGAGGCGATGCCGCGCGATCTCGACGTGTCGTTCCTGGCGGTCGATGAAATCCAGCTCGGCGCCGATTTCGAGCGCGGCCATGTGTTCACCGACCGCATGCTCAATCTGCGGGCGCGCGACGAGACCTTGATCCTGGGCGCCGCCACGATGCGGCCGATGGTCGAGAAATTGCTGCCCGGCGCCCACATCGTCAGCCGGCCGCGGCTGTCGACGCTTGTCTATTCGGGCGCGAAAAAGATCACCCGGCTGCCGTCGCGCTCCGCCATCGTCGCGTTTTCGGCGGCCGAGGTTTACGCCATCGCCGAACTGATCCGCCGCCAGCGCGGCGGCGCCGCGGTGGTTCTGGGCGCGCTGTCACCGCGCACGCGAAACGCGCAGGTCGAGCTCTATCAGAACGGCGACGTGGATTACCTGGTGGCGACCGACGCCATCGGCATGGGTCTCAATCTCGATGTTGACCATGTCGCATTTGCCTCCGACCGCAAATTCGACGGCTATCAGTTCCGCAAGCTCAACCCGGCCGAACTCGGCCAGATCGCCGGCCGCGCCGGCCGCGCCACCCGCGACGGTACTTTCGGCACCACCGGCCGCTGCGATCCGTTTGAGCCCGAACTGGTGCAGGCGCTGGAAAGCCATACCTTCGAGCCGATCCGGATGCTGCAATGGCGCAACAGCAAACTCGATTTCGCCTCGATCGGGGCCTTGCAGGCCTCGCTTGGCATGCCGCCGCGCACCGAAGGGCTGACGCGGGCGCCGACCGGCGAGGACATTCTTGTTCTTGAACACGCGGCGCGTGACGAAGATGTGCGCGCCCTGGCGTGCAACCCGGTCTCAATCGAGCGTTTGTGGGACGCCTGCCAGGTCCCGGACTATCGCAAGATCGCGCCGGCGACCCATGCCGAATTAGCGGTGACCCTCTATGGATTCTTGATGCGAGAGGGTAACATCCCTACAGATTGGTTCAGCCGTCAGCTCGCTCAGGCCGACCGGACCGACGGCGACATCGACACTCTCTCAAACCGGATCGCGCATGTCAGGACTTGGACTTATGTTGCCAACCGCCCGGACTGGCTTGCCGACCCGGAACACTGGCAGGGTGCCACCCGCGCAATCGAGGACAAATTGTCCGATGCGCTGCACGAGCGACTGGCCGAGCGCTTCGTGGACCGCCGCACTAGCGTCTTGATGCGACGGCTACGAGAGAACACGATGCTTGAAACCGAAATTGGGAAAACTGGCGAAGTCACCGTGGAGGGTCATGTTATCGGCCGTCTCGACGGGTTCATGTTCGCGCCCGACGCCTCCGCCGCCGCTGGCTCCGAAGCCAAGGCGCTGAACGCCGCCGCGCAGAAAGTTCTCGCCAGCGAGATCGAGGCGCGCGCCACCAAATTGTCGCAGGCCTCGAACGAGCAGATCGTGCTCGCCAATGACGGCGCCCTGCGCTGGACCGGCGACCTGGTCGGCAAGCTTGTTGCCGGCGACGACACGCTTCGCCCGCGCGTGCGCATCCTCGCCGACGAACATCTCACCGGGCCGGCGCGTGAACTGGTGCAGACCAGGCTCGACCTTTGGCTCAAGAGCCAGATCGAAAAACTGTTGGCGCCTTTGTTCTCGCTCACCGTCGCCGACGACATCACCGGCATAGCGCGCGGCATCGCGTTCCAGCTGGTCGAGGCGCTCGGCGTTTTGGAGCGGCAGAAGGTGGCGGAAGAGGTCAAGGGCCTCGACCAGCCGTCGCGCGCGACGTTGCGCAAATACGGCGTGCGTTTCGGCGCCTATCACATTTACCTGCCGATCTTGCTGAAGCCGGCGCCGCGCGCTCTGGCGACGCAACTTTGGGCGCTCAAGCACGAAGCGCCGGACGCCAAGGGCGTCACCGAATTGCTGCATCTGGCGGCGAGCGGACGCACCTCGATCCCGATCGACAAGGAAACGCCGAAGCCGCTGTATCGCACCGCCGGATACCGTGTCTGCGGCGAACGCGCGGTGCGCGTCGATATCCTGGAGCGGCTGGCCGACCTCATCCGTCCGGCGCTGTCGTGGCGCGAAACCGCGACCACGCCGAAGCCGGATGGTGCGTTCGATGGCCGCAGCTTCACCGTCACCGGCGCGATGACCTCGTTGACCGGCGCTTCCGGCGAAGACTTCGCCTCGATCCTGCGCTCGCTCGGCTATCGCATGGACCGCAAGCCGAAACCGGCGGAGACAAAGGCGGTAGAGACAAAGTCCGAAGAGGCAAAGGCCGAAGAGACGAAACCGGCAGAGGCCGGCGAAGCGGCTCCGGTCGCGGAAGCCGTCGAGACACCGGCGGCGTCGATTTCCTTGCTGCCGGTGGTCGAAGTTGCGCCGGACGAACCGGTTGCTGCCGCCGTCCCGGAGATCGTCGCGTCGGCTCCGTCCGATGCAGCGGCCGAGACGACAATCGCGGAAGCCGCCGAGGCAGCGGCGCCGCTCGCCGGCGATGGCGCGCTCGCCGCTCCGTCGGAAGAAGCGACGACGCCGGAAGCGGCGACAAAGTCGGAAGAGGCGGCCAAAGAACCCGAGATGATCGAGGTCTGGCGTCCGGGCGGCCATGCCGGCGGCGAGCGCCGTCCGAATAACCGTCCGCGCCGCGCGCCCCGTGCGCAGGCGGCGGCGACGACGCCCGCTGGCGACGCTACCGCTATGCCTGCCGCCGACGGTACGCCTGCGCAGGAACGCAAGGATGCCCCGTCACGCCACCAGCGCCCGGACCGCAACGAGCGGCAGCAGCGGATGGAACGCCAGGCCAAAAGCTTCGAAGTCAAAGGCTCCGAGCGTCCCGGCCAGCCGGCTCCGCATCCTGCTTCCAAGCCGGCATTCAAGCCTGGCTTCAAGCCGAATCAGCCCGGTGGCCGTCCCGGCCAGCCCGGTGGCCGTCCTGGCGGTGGGCGAGGCGATTTCGGCGGCCGTCCCCGCCGCGACAAGGGCGATCAGGTCGAACGCGCCGAACGCGAGCAGTATTACGCCAAGCCGCATGGCTCGGGGTCGGGCGCGCGCGACAAGGCGCCGGATCCCAATTCGCCCTTCGCCAAACTGGCTGCGCTCAAGCAGCAGCTCGAAGGCAAAGAGTCGTAACCGGCGGGCGCCATGCCTAAGCCTGAGCCCGAGCAACGCCAGCGCATCGACAAATGGCTGTGGCATGCCCGCACCGTCCGGACACGGAGCGATGCGGCTGCCCTGGTCGAATCCGGTCATGTGCGGCTCAACGGCCGCCGCGTCACCGCGCCGGGCCACGCGTTGCGCCTCGGCGACGTCGTCACCTTGGCCCTCGACCGCCGAGTGCGGGTTATCGAAGTCACTGGTTTTCGCGAACGCCGCGGCGGTGCCGGCGACGCTGTCAACACGTACCGTGACATTTCCGGCGGCGCGGCGCCGAAAACCTGATCCAAGAACCTGATCTAAGTCATGGCAAAAGGCCTGCTTGCGGCCTATTTACGCTTGCGTTAGGCAGCGCCTGCCGAATGTCCGTGCGGAGCCTGGGATGACCTATATCGTCAATGAGAGCTGCATTAAGTGCAAATACATGGACTGCGTGGAGGTCTGTCCGGTGGACTGCTTCTACGAAGGCGAGAACATGCTGGTCATCCACCCGGACGAATGCATCGATTGCGGGGTCTGCGAGCCGGAATGTCCGGCTGACGCGATCAAGCCTGACACCGAGCCGGGCATCGAGAAATGGCTCGAAATCAACGCCGAATACGCCAAGACCTGGCCGAATATCACGGTCAAGCGGGACGCGCCGCCGGACGCCAAGGACTGGGACGGGGTGCCGGACAAGTTCGCCAAGTTCTTCTCGCCCGAACCCGGCGAGGGCGACTAACAACTGCTTTGGTATTGGTGGATAGTTGTTGCCTGATTTTAAGGCATGACGTTAACCGATTTCTTGAATTTGCAGGGCTGCATAGGCCGAATTGCGCATTTGTAACGTCATAAGGCTTTGATTTTGGCCAAAAATGTGCTATATATGGTCAAATCCGATGAAGATGAAGAATACCGCTAACGGATGTGCTCCCATGGCTTGCGAGAGACTTATTGCTCGCAGAAGGCTTGGGAGCCTTATTTTTGCGGTCGCTTCCCCAAGGTGTTCATCAGAGGGCGTGCGTTCCACGCGTTGAGCAGTGGCAGGTAAATCGCGTCAAAAATCGAAGAAAGGGTCCGCCGGCATGAGCCGGAAGCCCAAAAAGGCTGCCGAGGTTCGGCGGCCATCGCAAGTCTCGCGCGGCTCAGGCCGCGGCGGGGCGCCCGAAGCCAAATTGCCCGGTAGCCGCAAAGCGGCCGCCGGTGAAGGAGTTTTGCCCGGAATGACCACCAAGAAGACGACCCAGCGCCAAGGGTTCAAGACCAGCGAATTCATCGTCTATCCCGCCCACGGGGTCGGCCAGATTCTGGCTATCGAGGAGCAGGAGATCGCCGGCGCGAAGCTCGAACTTTTCGTCATCAACTTCATCAAGGACAAGATGACCCTGCGGGTTCCGACCGCAAAGATCGTGTCGGTCGGCATGCGCAAGCTGGCCGAGCCGCCGCTGGTCAAGCGCGCGCTCGAGACGCTGAAGGGTCGCGCCCGCATCAAGCGGACCATGTGGTCGCGCCGCGCCCAGGAATACGAAGCCAAGATCAATTCCGGCGACATCGTCGCCATCGCCGAAGTCGTGCGCGACCTGTTCCGCTCCGACACCCAGCCGGAACAGTCCTATTCCGAACGCCAGCTTTACGAAGCGGCGCTCGACCGGCTGTCGCGCGAAATCGCGGCGGTGCAGAAGGTGACCGAGACCGAAGCGGTCAAGGAAATCGAAGCCGCGCTGGCCAAGGGCCCGCGCCGCGGTCCCAAGCCCGCCGAAGAAGCCGCTGCCGACGAAGCGACCGAGGAAGAAGCGGCCTGAAAGGCCGACGGCGAAACGCCGGACGCGTGAAACAGGTTTCAGACAATTGAGAAAAAGCCCGGCAGCGATGCCGGGCTTTTTTGTTGGGGCGGAACGGCGTCTCGACGTGTTTGGATTTACGACTTTGAGGCCCGTAGAATCTTGCCTTCAAGCTTCGTTGCCGCTGCAATTGTATTCGATACGGTTCCGTACTTCCGGACATTTTGATGCATCAGGTCGAGCCGACGATCATCTTCGTCCGTATCGATAATCAATTCATACGAAATCGAAGAAATGAAAGGCGGGCTATCCTGACGAATGCCGTGCAGCCGAACCTCAACGCCGCGGAACTTGAAATGGTTCATCGGGGCAATGCGCTCGAATCCCTTGATCATGCAGGCGGCAAGGGCCGCAAGCAGCATCTCTGCCGGATTGAATGCATCCAGTCGGCCGTTGACGTCGGTGTCGAGTGTTATCTCTGCCTCTTTGCAGCGGGCCGTGCTGCCATGAGCGTCAATGCGTCTGGCCGTTACATCGTATTCAAGCATCGCATGTCTCCCGTCAGAATTCATGCTCAACAAGTCTTATTAAATACCAAGTCGGTGCGGTTGACGCGTTGAGATGGGTCAATGGCGCGAAAGTTTCCTATCTGCCGCATTCCAGATGTAGGACAGGAGTCAAGTCCATTGGCTGCCCTCCCGCCGCCTGCAGGAGTGCCTGGTCATGCAAAATTCGAATAACCCTTGCGGCCATATCGGGCTATTTTACCTGGCGGTGGGCGTCGCACGATCGGAACGTCGCTGCAAAAAATAGTGCGAGCGGCGAACCGGCAAAACCAATGGGCGGAACCATGCTCAAACGGGGTTCAGTCTCTTGCCTTGCTTTCGGCCTCGCCTTCGCCCTTTGGAGCGCCACCGCTCGGGCCCAGCCGGTGCCCGTCACTGAGATTTACACCACGCAGTCGGTCGTCACCGGCTTCGACGAACGCAACCGGCCGCTCGGCTTTCGGCTGTGTTTCGACGATGTGCTGGTGAAGGCGTCGGGCGACGGCAGTGTCATCGACGACAAGCGCTTCGCCGCTTACGAGGCCAAGGCCGGCGACTACATCGACACGTTCAGCTATCGCGACAGACTGTTCGGCAAGCCGATCCACGACGAGCAGGGCAGCTACGACCGGCCGCACTTCCTCACCTGCCGCTTCAACCCGAAGAAGATCGACGCCATCCTG
>JAQSCR010000607.1 GCA_029945495.1 Pseudolabrys sp.
CGACCGGCACGCAGGTCAACTTTTACGCCTGCGGGGCCAAGCTTTGCGCCAAGATCACGGCGGTGAAGGATCAGGCGCGCAAGAGCGAGGTCGGCACCGTCATCATGAAGGGCGCCGCCAAATCCGGCGAAAACACCTGGAAGGGCGACCTGCTCGATGTCGACTCCGGCAAGATCTATTCCGGCGTCGTCACCATGGAGAGCGCCAGCGCGCTCAACCTGAAAGGTTGCGTCGCCATGGTGCTGTGCAGCGGCGAGACCTGGACCAAGATGAAGTAGGGCGCTCCTCTTACCCTCTCCCCATAGGCAAGCTATGTGGGAGAGGGATTCCGCGTGTGACGCAAGGCCGGTAACGCGTTAGTCTCGCATCATGTCATCGCCGCAAAACACCGCGCACCTCAACCGCCTGGCTCAGGCGACCTCGCCTTATCTCTTGCAGCACAAGCACAATCCGGTCGACTGGTGGCAATGGGGGCCGGAAGCGTTGGCCGAGGCCAAGCGCAGCAACCGGCCGATCATGCTGTCGGTCGGCTATGCCGCCTGTCATTGGTGCCATGTCATGGCGCACGAGTCGTTCGAGGACGCCACCACCGCCGCCGTGATGAACGAGCTGTTCGTCAATATCAAAGTCGACCGCGAGGAGCGGCCGGACATCGACCAGATCTACATGAACGCGCTGCATCTCTTGGGCGAGCAGGGCGGCTGGCCGCTGACCATGTTTCTGACGCCTTCGGCTGAGCCGGTGTGGGGCGGCACTTATTTCCCCAACGAATCGAAATTCGGCCGGCCGGCCTTCACCGATATCTTACGCGAAGTGTCGCGGCTGTTCCGCGACGAGCCGCAGAAGATCGAGCAGAACCGCGCCGCCTTGCTGGCGCGGCTGGCCGACAAGGCGCGACCGGAAGGCAAGGTCACCGTCGGGCTTAAAGAACTCGACGGCGCCGCCAAGCAGATCGGCAATGCCTTCGACGCCGTGCACGGGGGCTTGCGCGGCGCGCCGAAGTTTCCGCAACCGGCGATTCTGGAAATGCTGTGGCGCGCCGGATCGCGCAGCGGCGATGCGCGCTTCTTCGAGACCGCCGAACATACGCTTGAACGCATGAGCGAGGGCGGCATCTACGACCACCTCGGCGGCGGCTTCTCGCGCTATTCGGTCGATGAAAAGTGGCTGGTGCCGCATTTCGAAAAGATGCTGTACGACAATGCGCAATTGCTCGAGCTGCTGGCGCTGGCGTACCAGCGTGGTGGTAATGCGCTGTTCGCGACGCGAGCGCGCGAGACGGTGGAATGGCTCAAGCGCGAAATGACCACGCCGGAAGGCGCCTTCTCCGCCTCGCTCGACGCCGATTCGGAAGGCGAGGAGGGCAAGTTCTATGTCTGGTCGAAGAACGAGATCATCGAGCTGATCGGCCCGGAGGCCGGCGGCTTCTTCATGCGTCACTACGACGTCAGCGACGAAGGTAATTTCGAAGGCCACAATATTCTCAACCGCTCGACGGCGCCGGAGCGCTCGGACGCCGGCGAGGCGCGGCTGAAGGCGCTGCGCGACATTCTGCTCGATGCGCGCTCGGCCCGCGTGCGGCCGGGCCTTGACGACAAGGTGCTGGCCGACTGGAACGGCCTGATGATCGCCGCTCTGGTCAATGCCGGGATTATTCTCGACGAGCCTTCGTGGCTAGCGCTGGCGCAGCGCGCGTTCGATTTCATCGCCACGTCGATGACCAAGGGAGATCGCCTTGGCCACTCGTGGCGCGCCGGGCAATTGCTGTTTCCAGGGCTGGCCTCCGACTTCGCCGCGATGATCCGCGCCGCTTTGACGCTGTACGAGGCGACGGGCGAGAAGCGGTTTCTCGACCAGGCGGTGTCGTGGCAGGGCGCCTTCGACGCGCATTACGCCGATGCCGAGACCGGCGGCTATTACTGGTCGGCGGACGACGCCACCGATCTGCTGCTGCGGCCGCACTCGACCGCGGACGACGCCACGCCCAATCCGAACGCAGTGGCCGCGCAGAACCTGGTGCGGCTTAGCGTTCTGATCGGCGACGACAGATGGCGGGCGCAGGCCGACCGGCTGCTCGAGAACATTCTCGCCATCGCCGGGAAAAATCTGTTCGGCCACGTCGCGCTGTTGAACGCGCTCGACCTGCGGCTGCGGGCGGCCCAGATCGTCTGCACCGGAGCGGAGGCCGAGCGCTTCGCGCAAAGCGCGCTGAAACTACCGTTCATCGATCGCATCGTCTTGCGCGCCGGCGCGGCGACGGATCTGCCGACGACGCATCCGGCGCAGGAGAAACTCAAGGCAATCGCGGAGAGTGCGGCGTTCGTCTGCGTCGGCGAGCGCTGTTCGCGGCCGGTGACGACCCCGGAGCAGATCGCACCGGCGGTCGCAGCGATGCGGGCTTAGCTGGCGCGCCGCAAGCTCGGCTCCTTCGCCAGCCACTGGCTCCACGGCTCGGGCGCGATCAGGCCCTTGCTGACCCGCACCGGCCAGATCGCATTATGCGCGTCCATGCGGCCGATGATCGACGGCTTGTGCAGATGCTGGTTTTCCGGATCGAGCCGCACGTCGAAGCCGGACGGCGCGCGAATGCTGCGGCCGGCCAGCGCACGGCGCACCGCTTGCGGCTCGGTGGTGCCGGCGGCGGCGACGCTTCGAGCCCACAGGTGAAAGCCGATCCAGCTCGCTTCCATCGGATCGTTGGTGATCGCCGTCGGATCGCCGGTGAAACCGCGCCACTCGTCGATGAAGGCGTGGTTCTCCGGCGTGTCGACGTTCTGCAGATAATTCCACGACACCATGTGGCCGAGCAGATTGCGCTCGCGCAAGGCCGGCAATTCCGCCTCGCCCAGCGACAGGCTCATCACCGGCAGGATGTCGGCATCCAAGCCCTGGCGCGCCCGCTCGCGGAAGAAGTGCACGTTGGAGTCGCCGCTCAGCGTCGCGATAATCGCGCCGTCGCGGCCGGCGAATTTGCGGATGCGCTGCACCGTCTCGGCGAACGCCTTCTCGCCGAACGGCACATAAAGCTCGTCCACCGCCTCGGCGCCGATGCCATGCGATAAAAGATAATTGCGGATGATGGCGTTGGTGGTGCGCGGATAGACGAAGTCGGTGCCGAGCAGGAAAAAGCGGTGGCGGCCAAGGCCGAGCAGATGATCGACCGCCGGCAGCGCCTGCTGCTGCGGCGTCGCGCCGGTGTAAATCACATGCGGCGATTGCTCCTCACCTTCGTACTGGCTCGGATAGAACAGCAGGCCGTCATATTTCGCCAGCACCGGCAGCACCTGCTTGCGTGACGCCGACGTCCAGCAACCGAATATCGCGGCGACCTGATGCTCGCGCAGCAGCGCCTCGGCCTGCGCGGCGTAGGCGCCCGCGTCCGAGCGCGGGTCCATGATCGCGGCTTCGACTGGACGGCCGAGCAGCCCACCGGCCTGGTTCAGCTTCTCGATCAGCATCACCAATATCTGCTGCAACGGCCGCTCGCTGCCGGTCAGCGTACCCGACAGCGAATGCAGGATGCCGACCTTGATCGAGCCGTGATCGAGATCGGCGAAATAGCGGCTGACCGACGAGGTCAGTGACTGCGCGCGCACGATCAGGTCGTCGGCGGTCTCCAGCACGGCATCGCCAGCCTGGGCGACGTCGCTGACCACGGCGCGGATGCCCGGCAGTGCCTCGCCGACCGTCACCGCGACCTTGTTCGCCTCGGTGCCGATGCGGTCGAGCTTGACGATCTGCTGCTCCATCAACCGGGTGACGTTTTCGTTGACGTGGCTCATGGCGGCGACGCTCTTGTCGACCGCGAGAATGGCATCGGCGGCTTCCTTGACCGCGTCCTGAATGCCGTGGATCTGGTCGCTGACTTCCTTGGTTGCGGTCGCGGTGCGGCGCGACAGTTCCTTCACCTCCGCCGCCACCACGGCAAAGCCGCGCCCGGATTCGCCGGCGCGCGCCGCCTCGATCGTGGCGTTGAGCGCCAGCAGCGAGGTCTGCCCGGCGATCGCCTGGATCAGCTTGATGACCTGCTCGATGCGGGAGGCCGCTTCGCCGAGGTTGCGCATGGTTTCATCGGCGCGGGCGAGCTCAGTCGCGGTGCGGCCGGTGGCTTCGCGCGCCGCGTCGACCTGGCGGCCGGAATCGATGGCCAGCGCCTGTACGTCGCGCGCCGCGGTCGCGACATCGGCGACGTCGGCGGCCGCCTGCGCCGCCGCATCGGCGGAGGCCGTCACCTGCTGCGCCATCTCGCGGTTGGTCTGTGCCAACTCGGCGGCGGTGCCGCGAATGCGTTCGCCAGCATTGGTGAAGGCGTTGACCACCTCGTCGACCGCATGGCGGAAGTTGCCGGTGAAGAAATGACGGCCGGCATGGTGCAGCCGGGCCTCGGTTTCGCGCCGGCTTTGATCGACCGCCAGAGTATCGGCCTCCATCAAGGTGGCGCGGATTTTCCCGGCAGCGTCATTGAAGTTGCGGATCGCGCCGTCGCCGAGAAGTTTCGGCAGGCAGGTATAGCGGTCGCCGGCGGCGATCTTGCCGATTGAGTTAATGATGCCGGCGAGCCGGCCTTCGGCGAAGGTACCGACCGCCAGCGCGCCGACGACGGAAACAGTCAACGCCAGTGGAATCGAGCGGCCGATTTCGAATGCCGCAATGACGGCCACGCAGACAATGAAAACCGGCGCCGCGATCCACAGTGCGGGTCGCGGCATTCGATGATGAAGGGCGGGGGGCATTGCAGACTCAGGTGAAGGAAAAACCTTTCACCAAATTCGTCCGATTTTGTTTCCAAATCCTTTCGCAGTTGCGAAACAGCCGCATGAATAAAGGGCAAACGCGCACAAAGATTGGGCGGCTGTTTGCACACGCCGCGTCGGCGTCAGCCGGCCGCGTCACGCCGTCCTTTGATGAGTTTCCAATCCATCGCCGCGAGCTCGGCTTTGATCCATCGCCGAAAGCCTTCCGCCGCGGCGCTTGGCTTGCGTCCCTTTGGCCAGACGAGATGAAAGGCGCGCCCTGACGGCAAAGCGAGTTTGACTGGAATGATCAAGCGTCCGGTGCGCAGGTCGTCATAAGCGAGAAGGTCATGCGCGAGCAGAACGCCGGCGCCTTCGCCAGCGGCATCGAGCGCGTGATCGGCGCTGTTGAAGTGCAGGCCGCGCCGCAGGTCGACACCGGTCACGCCGGCGGCGGCAAACCACTCGCTCCAGTTCGGGGCCTGGACGCGCGGACTGAACGACTCGTCGTAGATCAAGGGCAAGCGCGCCAGAGCCTCGGCATTCTTCACCGCGCCGTATTTTTTAATCAGGCGCGGACTGCAGACGGCCACAAACGAAATCTCGGCGAGCTTTTCGATCTCGAGCGCCGGATCGGGCGCCGGGTTGCTGCCCATGTTGCGCACGGCGATATCGACGCCGTCGGTCTCGAAATTGGCATTGTTCAAGGACGACGAAATCCGCACGTCGACGTCGGCAAAGTCGTTGCTGAACCGATAGAGCCGCGGCGCTAGCCATTTCGCCGTCAGGCCGGGCGACGTGCTCACCACCAGGATGTTCGCCGCGTGCGCAGCATCGAGGTTGGCGACGGCGTCGCGGATATGGCCGAAGCCTGTCTGCAGGCCGGGGTAAAGCTGCCGGCCCGCCGCCGTCAGGGCGATGGCGCGGACTTTTCGCTCGAACAGTTTGACGCCGAGCAATTCCTCAAGCCCGCGAATCTGATGGCTGAGCGCGCCGGGCGTGACGTGCAGCTCCTCCGACGCGCGCGTCAGACTGAGATGGCGCGCGGCCGCCTCGAACGCGCGCAAAGCGGACAATGGCGGCATAGCGGGCACGGGCCACCTCATACGGATGAGATTATCTCAACTGTCGGCTGAGAGCTTATCCTTTGTCAATTGGTCATTTTGAGCCGATCTTCAGATCTAACGCCTGAGACCTGCTCAATGGCAGTGGTCGATGGCAGCCCGCCAACAAGGAGAACAGCCATGTCCCATGTTGCCCGTTCGTCCGATTTTCACGGCGAAACCGTCTATTCGCCCGCTCCCGTCGCCATGCTGCCCCGCCAGAGCCTGCTGCGCCGGTTGTTCGGCGCAATGATGGGGTCGCGCGAGCGGCAGAGCCAGCGCGACATCGACCGTCTGGTCAGCTGGCGCGACGGCGGCTTCAACGACCGCTTCGAGCAGGAAATTGCTGAGCGGTTCTATGCCGACGGCGGCACCTTCCGCCGCTAGGTTCGGGCTGCCGGACTTGCCGAGTGCGGCCATGGAACGATAGACATCTAAATCGGTCCGCCTGGTCGCCCGGAGCAGCGATGCAACAGGAAATTCGATACTGCACTGCATCGGACGGCGTAAAGCTCGCTTACGCTCTTTTCGGTGAAGGCCCGCCGATCGTCCGCGCCCCGCATTGGTTCACGCACCTCGAACACGACCTGAACAGCCCGGTCTAGCGCCACTTTGTGCTCGGGCTTGCGCACGGTCATCGACTGTTGCGCTATGACGCCCGCGGCAACGGACTGTCGCAACGCGACAATGTCGGCCTGTCCTTCGAGCGTTGGGTGTCCGACCTGGAGACGGTGGTCGACGCCGCTGGTTTCGACCGGTTTCCTCTGGTCGGCATCTCGCAGGCCGCGTCGGTGTCAATAGCCTATGCCGCGCGCCATCCGGAGCGGGTCTCGCACCTGATCATCTATTGCGGCTATGCCCGCGGCCTGTTGCAGCGCGACGGCGATCCGGACAAGCTAAAGCACAGCCTGGACCTTGCCTGCTCTTTGGTCCGCGAAGGCTGGGGCAGCGACGAGGAAAGCCACCGGCAATTCTTCACGTCGCAGTTCATCCCCGATGGCACCGTCGAGCAGCAACATGCGCTGAACGAACTGGCGCGGGTCAGCGCCACGCCGGCGATGGCCGAGCGCTTTCTGATCGAGAATGCGAACGTTAATGTGGTCGATCTGCTTGGGAAGGTGAAGGCGCCAACGCTGGTGCTGCATGTGCGCAACGACGTGCGTGTCCCATTCGCGCTCGGCCAGGAAATTGCGGCTGGTATCCCGGGGGCGAAGTTCATAACGCTGGACGGCCGCAATCACATGTTACTGCCGAACGAGCCGGCGCATCGGCAGTTTCACAACGCCGTCGCAACCTTTCTCGGCCAGAAGCCGGTGCGCGGCGCGCTGCCGGGGACAGCGACAATTACCGAGCGGGTCGAAGGCGCGGTCGGCAGCGTCGAGCGTAACTGGCTCATCAAGGTCGTCGTCATTTTCGCCGCACTGACGGGCTGCGTGCTGTTCTTCATGGAAATGTGGAAGCTGCTTCACGGCGGGCACTGAACGACACGATCCGCAAAGCAAATGGCCGGGCTTTTCGGCCCGGCCACTGAAATCGTCGTCGCGTCGCAAGCGCCTCAGGTGTTCATCGACTCGAAGAACTCGGCGTTGCTCTTGGTGTTGCGCAGCTTGTCCAGCAGGAAGTCGATGGCGTCCATCGTGCCCATCGGATTGAGGATGCGGCGCAGGACGTACATCTTCTTGAGCACGGCCGGCTCGGTGAGCAGCTCTTCCTTGCGGGTGCCGGAGCGGGTGATATCCATCGCCGGGAAGGTGCGCTTGTCGGCCACCTTGCGGTCGAGGATCAGCTCCGAGTTGCCGGTGCCCTTGAACTCTTCGAAAATCACTTCGTCCATGCGGCTGCCGGTATCGATCAGCGCGGTGGCGATGATGGTCAACGAACCGCCTTCTTCGATGTTACGCGCGGCGCCGAAGAAGCGCTTCGGCCGCTGCAACGCAT
>JAQSCR010000608.1 GCA_029945495.1 Pseudolabrys sp.
AGAGGGAATCATGACCCGCAATAAATGTATAGAAATTTCAGAGACGGGACACTAGTCATTTCATGCGTCTACGTTTTGTTGCCACAGGACTCTTGCTGCTTGGGGCACGCTGACTCAAATTAGGGGCAGCAGAAGGGTTGGCCAGCCATGTGGTCTGTGACCACGGTCCTGGGCAGGGGATACCCCCGTGCACCCCTTGAAGGTGAGCAGGAGCATAAAATGCGCGCCGAAACCGCCATTCGGCTTCGGATCTCTGGGCCTCTAAAGGCCGAATGGCAGGCGCGCGCCCGTGCCGACGGCATCAGCCTATCCCATGCGCTGCGCACCGCTGGACGCCTGGGGATGCTGCTCGGGCCCGCCCGGCTCCAGGAAGCCGTCTCGGCGATCAGCGCCTTGCGGCGTGACCTGCACGTGGCCGTTTCCGAATTACGTGACGTGGCTACAAGCGGTCCCGGAATCGAGCCGGACAGGCGTAGGGCCGCCATCGCCAGTGTTCACGAAGCCGCCGAAGCGACTACCACCTTTCTCCGGAACCGTTGACCGATGATCATCAAGGGTGAACGGATCATAGCATCCCGGGCGGCTACGCCGCTTCTCCGGCACCTGCTGCACGGCGAGGAGAATGATCGAGTAACCCTGCTGCAGGGGACCGAAGAGGACACCCGAGCGGCGTTTGCGGACGCTCGCAATGCAGCTAAGAAGTTTGCACTTCGACATTTCATCATTTCGCCAGAAAGCGAAACATCCCGGGCTGACGCAATGATGGTCCTGGGATTGCTAGCCCGAGAATTTGCGTTTGATCCTGCGACGGCCATTGTATTCGAGCACGATAAGCCACGCGCGGCGCCGACGGCCTTCGGCACCCACTGGCACTGCCTTTTGCCAGAGATCGATCTTGCAACCGGGCGAGTAATGGACTCTGGGTATTCTTACTTGAGGCACGAAAAACAGCCCGGATCGCCGAATATTCGCTGAAACAGAAATTTATCCGCTCCAACCACGAACTGGCTTGCCTGGCGGCATTGGAATCCGACGGCCGCCTAGAAGTGGCTGCGGCACTGCGGGCGTTCATCGAGAGCGATCCGGGTGAGGCACACAGGGAGGCCTTTTCCGTGGCCGTCCATCAGATGGGAAAGCGCCAAGGCACCAACATCCCGGCGGCACGCGCGGCGGTTCGGGCGGCTTGGGAAACGACATCCACGGGAGCGGCCTTTGACGAGGCGCTCGGCGTGAGCCAGCTGTCCATCCGCTCAGGTGCCAAGCCGGGCACATTCATCATCGAAACTGATAATGGCATTTTCATCGGCGCCGCACATCGCCTGGCGCGAGTCCGTCGTGCAGACATCGAAGCGCGAATGAAGGGAGCTAAAATTCGCGATTAATCAAGCCGTTAACTACGGGACTAGGGTTAGCTACCACTCTCTCCGCCACTTTCGCATGCCACCTGCCGAGCCGACGATGATTCGTCGCAGGCCCCAATTCAGAAAAACAGCGCCGCGATTTATCCGGTTAAGTCCGGCAGCCGCTGCTTGAGTTTGTCATAACGCGGCCACGGATCGGGCGCGCTGATGCCGCGCGTCGACTTGCCGATTTCCGCCGGGTGGGCCGTCTTCAGGCCCGACAGCGTCTTCCAGGATACCGGCAGTGCGATATAGGCTCCGGCGCGCGACCGGGTCGAGAACGGCGCGATGGCGGTCGCGCCGCGCTGGTTGCGCAGATAGTCGATGAAGATTTTTCCCTTGCGCTTGGCCTTCGACATATTGGCGACGTAACGGTCCGGGCTGTCGCCCGCCATCACGCGCGAAATGCTTTCGGCAAAATCCTTGTGCTCGTCCCAGGAATGTCCGCGCTTGAGCGGCACGACGACGTGGATGCCTTTGCCGCCCGTCACCATCGGGAATGACTCAAGGTGCAGCTTCTTCAGCCGGTCGCGCATCTCGTGCGCCGCATCGCGCACTTTCGCAAAGGCCAGCCCTTCATCGGGGTCGAAATCGAACACCATCCGGTCGGGCTTTTCGACGGCGTCGATGTGGCAACCCCAGATGTGAAACTCCAGCACGCCCATTTGAACGGCGGCGACCAGGCCGCGCGCATCCTCGATATAAAGATAGTCCTCAATGCCGGAACTGTCGCGGATCGACACCTTTTGGAATTCTTCGGGAAAGCCGGCCGAGGCATGCTTCTGGAAAAAGCACGCCGTGCCGCTGCCGCGCGGGCAACGCACTAGACTGATCGGCCGCCTCGCCAGATGCGGCAACATGCGGTCGGCGACGTCCAGATAATGCTCGATCAGCGCGCGCTTGGTGACTTTTTGCGCGGCGAACAGCACGCGGTCCGGATGCGTGACGCGGACGCCCTCGATCATTTCCGAGCCATCGTCGGATACTCTCTCGGCTTTTGCGCGTGTTGGGGCCTTCGCTTTCGCCATCGGCATCTCCTGCATGACCTCGCGCGCGGGCTTGTCGCCGCGCAAGCCTTTGAACGAACCCTGCCGCACCAACCCGTCGCGCGTCCAGCCGCGGAAGGCGATCTGCGCAACAAGTTTGGGTGCGATAAAATGTGCATGCCGGGCAATCGCCGGCGGAACGTCGGGCACCGGCGCACCTTTACGCGCCAATGCCTTGAATCTCTTCGCCAGATCGCCCAGCCCGTATTCGGAATAGCCGCTGCCGACGCGACCGGCGTAACGCAACGCGCCTTTGTCGTGGGTGGCCAGCAGCAGCGACGAAAATTCCCGGCCGGCCTTTTGCGACGGCCGCCAGCCGATAATGACAAATTCCTGATCCATGCCGCATTTGGTCTTGAGCCAGCTTTGGGTGCGGCCGGAACGATAGGACGCATCAGCGCGCTTGGAGACGATGCCTTCGAGATGAAGCTCGCAGGCGTGGCTGAAGAATTTTTCGCCGGCGCCGTCGATATGATCGGAATACAGCAGCGGCCCGTCCGGTGGCGCGGCGCTGAGCAATTGCTTCAGGCGGGCTTTTCGTTCGAGCAAGGGCGTATTGCGTAAATCATCGCCGTCGAGCCGCAGCAGATCGAACAAGTGATAGCCGATCCCGGCGCCGCCATTGCTGAGCGCGTCCTGCAATGCCCCAAAATCGGTACGCCCATTCGCGTCGGTGACCGTGATTTCGCCATCAATCAGGGCGCTGTCGCAGGGCAATTGCTGGAGCGGCGCGACCAAAGGGTGGAAGCGGTCGGTCCAGTTAAGCCCGTTACGGGTGCGGATCGCCACTTTATCGCCGGCAAGCGCGGCGATGGCGCGATAGCCGTCGAACTTGATTTCGTGCAGCCAGCCGGGTCCTGCCGGCGGCGCATCAACCAGCGTGGCGAGTTGCGGCTTGACGAAGGCGGGGAGGGGACCTGCAGGCTTTTTTTTTAAGGCTTTGGTTTTGACTTTCGCTTTTGTCGCTTTTGGCTGGGGCGCTTTCGGCTTGTTCGAGTGCCAGACTTTGGTGCCATTGGCGATTTCGTCCATGGTGCGGCCGGTCGTCACGCTCGTGGTCTCGCGCTCGACGATCGGTTTGCCCTTCCGTAGAACATAGTCGTCGATTTCCTTGATCAGCAGCCAATTGTCCTTGTCTTTCTTGCTGCGGGCGCGCAACCGCACCAGCGCCCAGTGGCCCTGAAGCCGCTTGCCGCGCAGAGCGAAACTGAGTTTGCCCTTGTCGAGCCCGGCATCGACATCGCCGTCCGGCGACCAGGTGCCGCGGTCCCACAGCATCACCGTGCCGCCACCGTATTCGCCTTGCGGAATGGTGCCTTCGAAAGAACCGTATTCGATCGGATGGTCTTCGACGTGAACCGCCAGCCGCTTGTCGTCCGGATTTTCGCTCGGCCCCTTCGGCACCGCCCAGCTCAGCAGCGCGCCGTCCCATTCGAGACGAAAATCGTAGTGCTCGCGGCGCGCCGCGTGCTTCTGGATGAGATAGCGCAGCTTATGGCTTGATCGGCGCGGCGCGCCCTCCGGCTCACGCGTCTTCTTGAAGTCGCGTTTCGATCGGTATTTTGTCAGGCGATCGCGCTTGGCCATGATCAAGCCGCCGCTTTGTGCCGGCCCTTTTTGCGCCGCGGCACTTTTTTGGCGGCTGGCCTGGCCTTGGCTCTGGACTTAGCCGCGGGCTTGGCGCCGGCATCGCCTTTGACGCTGCGCTTGAGCGCCTCCATCAGATTGATGACGTTGGAGGCTGGCGCGTTATCCTCGATCTGGCGCGGCGGACGCTCCTCCTGCTTGGCGGCGATCAGCTCGCGCAAGGCAAGGGTGTAGGAATCCTTGAATTGTTCCGGATGAAATTTCGATGATTTCTTTTTGATCAGCTCCTCGCCGAGATCGAGCAGGTCCTTGTCCGGATGCTTTTCCGGAA
This sequence comes from Pseudolabrys sp., assembly GCA_029945495.1. Classification (GTDB taxonomy): domain Bacteria; phylum Pseudomonadota; class Alphaproteobacteria; order Rhizobiales; family Xanthobacteraceae; genus Pseudolabrys. The sequence goes on from JAQSCR010000608.1 coordinate 4,365, forward strand.
TCTCGTCGAAAGCCGAATCGGCCTTTTTCAGTTCGTCGGGATAGCGCAGCGTTTCCATCAGCAGGCCCTTGCCGCAAGGCTTGATCGCGACAATCGAGCTCGCGCCGCGCACCACGATCTGGCCGAGGCCGATTTTCTTGGTCTTGCGCAACGCATCCCGCAACACCGAATAGGCTTCCTCGACGTCTTCATTGTCGCCGTCCGGCAGGACAAAAAACGGCCGTTCGAAATAGATCGGGTCGATATCGTCCTGATCGACGAACTGAACGAGGTCGATCGATTTCTTGGCTTCGAGCTTAACCTCGTCGATCTCCTCGTCGGTCAGCAGGACGTATTTGCCCTTCTCGACCTCGTAGCCCTTCACGATATCGTCGGCATCGACCGGGCCGACGCCAGGAGCGACCTTCTCGTAACGGATGCGCTTGCCGCTGGGCTTGTGGATCTGGTTGAAGGAAATACGCCGGGACGATTTGGTCGCGGGGACGATTTCAACCGGAATAGAGACGAGAGCGAGACGAATACGTCCGGACCAATAAGCACGCGCGGCCATTAGATATTCCTCCCTATGCGGGACAAACCCCTATTGGATAGAACGGTGCAGCGGCTACCCGGTTCCAGCGGACCCCTCAGGGGCTATTCCTTCACCGCCCCGGTCATGGCCGAGACATAGTGCTCGACGAAGAAGGCATAGAGGATCACCAGCGGCAGCGAGCCGATCATGGCGCCGGCCATCAGCGAGCCCCAGCGATAGACGTCGCCGTCGACCAGCGCGGTCACGATGGCGACCGGCACGGTTTTATACTGCGTCGACGAGATGAAGGTCAGTGCGTAAATGAACTCGTTCCAGCATAACGTGAAGCAGAAGATGAAGGCCGAAATCAGACCCGGGATCGCCAGCGGCAGCACGATCTTGGTCAATATCTGCCAGCGGCTGGCGCCGTCGATCAGCGCGCACTCCTCCAGCTCGAACGGAATGGTCTTGAAGTAGCCCATCAGGAGCCAGGTCGAGAACGGGATCAGGATGGTTGGATAGGTCAGGATCAGCGCGAACGGCGTGTCGAACAGGCCGTACTGGAACACGACGGTCGACAGCGGAATGAACAGGATCGACGGCGGCACCAGATAGGCCAGGAAGATCGCGCCGCCGACCCACTGCGCCCCTTTGTAACGCAGCCGCACGATGGCATAGGCGGCGAGCACGCTGGCGGCGATCGACAAGGCTGTCGCGCAGGTTGCGATCAGCATCGTGTTCATGAGCCAGAGCGGATAGTCGGTCTCGAACAGCAGCTTGTAGATATGCTTGAAGGTCGGGTTCCAGGTCCAAAACGGGCTGTAGGTTTCGAAGTCGAGCAACTGTTCGTCCGGCTTAACGGATGTCAGCGCCATCCAGTAGAACGGGAACAGCAGCACCGCCAGGATGATTCCGAGCGGCAGATACAGCGTGACCAGCCGGCGCGGCAGGCTGTCGAGATAGCTCATGCCTTCGGAGCTGTCGGGGCCCGGTGCCGAGGCGGTGAGGACCGCCTTCGGGTCGGAAACCTTCTGGACGAATGCATCAGTCATTGGATTCGCCCTGCTGCCATTTTCGGCGCTGCAAGCCGAACCACGAGACGAGGATAGCGGCCAAAAGGAACGGGATCATCGCGGTGGAAATCGCGGCGCCTTCGCCGAGCGAGCCGCCAATGATCGCGCGCTGATAGGACAAGGTCGCCATCAGGTGGGTGGCGTTGACCGGGCCGCCGCGCGTCATCACCCAGATCAGTTGGAAATCGGTGAAGGTGAACAGCACCGAGAAAGTCATGACCACGGCGATGATCGGCGTCAGCAGCGGATAAGTGATGAAGCGGAAGCGCTGCCACGGCGTTGCGCCGTCGATGGTGGCGGCTTCATACAGCGACGGCGACACCGTCTGCAGGCCGGCCAGGAGCGTGATCGCCACGAATGGCACGCCGCGCCAGATATTGGCGAAGATCACCGACCAGCGCGCATTCCAGACGTCGCCGAGAAAATCGATGTTGGTGGTAATCAGGCCCATCTTTTTCAGCGACCAGGAGATGATCGAGAACTGCGGGTCGAAAATCCACCAGAAGGCGATCGCCGACAGCACCGTCGGTACGATGAAGGGGATCAGCACGACCGCGCGCAGAATAGCCTTGAACGGCAAGCGCTCGTTGAGCAGCAGCGCGAGGTAAAGCCCGACCGCGAACTTAATAACGCTGGCGACGGTGGTGTAGAGAATGGTGTTGAACACCGACAGGAGGAAGGTCGAATCGTCCCACAGCCATTCGTAATTTTCCAGCCCGACAAATACGCCGCTGCGGCCGATTTTCGCGTCGGTAAAAGACAGCCAAACGCCTAAGCCCAGCGGATAGGCCAGAAACAAAATCAAAATCGCCGCCGCCGGCACCATGAACCAGAGGCCGAGCCAGTTTTTGTTGACCTTGAGCCGGTCCCACGCCGTGGGCTCCTGGATCGGCCGCTTGGCCAAGCGCGATTTGAGAACGATATCGGTCATTAGATTTGGGTCATCAGGTTCAGGCCTTGCATCCCGGCGATGAGGGACGCTCACATTGACGACAAAAAAGCTGTCCCGGGCCCGCGTGGCGGACCCGGGACAGTGGTTGTTAGCGATAGATGCGCTTCAATTGCCGATCGGCGATCGCGATCGCACCCTTCACATCCTCGCGCCCCGTGGCGTAGTTCGCGAACATGTCGAGCACAACGAAATCGGCGATCGCCGTCGCCGCCTTCTCGCCGACCGAGCCGAGGCCACCGGCGGTGAGCGAACGCTTGGCGACGTCGCGGAACACCGTGTTCTTGGGATCGGAGGTCCAGATCGGGTTCTTGTCGTAGGCATTCAGGCAGTGGGTGAGGTAGCCCTTCGCCGACTGGATCCACGGATTGAAGTTGTCCGCTTCGAGCATGAAGGCGAGCAGCGCCTTACAGGCTTGCGGGTACTTCGTGTAGGTCATCGCCAGCGCCGGATACATCAGGTGCAGTTCGGTGATCTTGCCGACAGGGCCAATCGGGAAGTAGGCGTGGTCCATATCCTCGGCAATCGGCTTGGCGCTGTTTTGCGCAGCGACGTAGATCGAGATGCCGTTGTTGGTCCAGTGCACCTCGTTGGCGAGGAACGCCTTGTTGTTCGAGCCGTCGTTCCACGAAGCGGTGCCGGGGATCATGTGGCCGTAAAGCGTCTTGGCGTATTCCAGCGCCTTGGCGGTTTCCGGCGAGTTGATGATGACTTTGTCCTTGGCGTCGACGGTCTGGCCGCCATGCGCCCACAGGCACCAGTGCACCCAGGTGTTGCCGTCGCCCGAAGCATGGCCGAGCGCCATGCCGCCGGGCGTCCCTTGCGCCTTCATCGCCTTGGCATAT
>JAQSCR010000609.1 GCA_029945495.1 Pseudolabrys sp.
TACCCATAGCGGGTTGTGGAGCCTGCGCGCCGGCATCATCACCGGGGCGTTCTGCTGGTTCGGCTTCGTGCTGACCACCATCACGGTCAATAACGCCTATGCCGGCCGCAAGGTCATGCTGACGGTCATCGACGGCGCCCATTGGCTCGGCGTTCTGGTCATTATCGGCGGTATTGTCGGCGCCTGGGGAGCCTAGGCGCTTGCCGCGGCGACGTGCCGCGCCGCCGCCGGGGGACCCCCGCCAAAAGTGGCACATGGCGCGCCTTGTCGTAGATCAAAGCGGCGACGCATAATAGGGCAAAGCATAGAAACGCCGTTCCGGGAGGGGGTTTCCCGGGCAGGGAGGATTATTGCCATGAGCGACAAGATTTATGACGTGCCGGCCGCCTGGAAGGCGCGCGCCTTTGTCGACGACGCCAAGTACAAGGAAATGTACGCGCGCTCGATCAAGGATCCGAACGGCTTCTGGGGCGACGAGGCCAAGCGGCTCGACTGGATCAAGAAGCCGACCAAGGTCAAGAACACCACCTACGACCCGCACAACGTCTCGATCAAATGGTTCGAGGACGGCACCCTTAACGCCGCGTACAATTGCGTCGACCGCCATCTCGCCAAGCGCGGCGACCAGACCGCCATCATCTGGGAAGGCGACGACCCGAAAGATTCGCGCACGCTCACCTATAAACAGCTGCACGCCGACGTCTGCCGCTTCGCCAATGTGCTGAAGGCGCGCGGCGTCAAGAAGGGCGACCGCGTCACTATCTATATGCCGATGATTCCGGAAGCCGCGGTGGCGCTGCTCGCCTGCGCGCGCATCGGCGCCGTGCACTCGGTGATCTTCGGCGGTTTCTCGCCGGATTCGATCGCCGGCCGTCTCGAGGATTGCCAATCGACCGTCGTCGTTACCGCCGACGAGGGCCTGCGCGGCGGCCGCAAGGTGCCGCTCAAGGCCAATGTCGATGCCGCCTGCGATAAGGTCGGCGGCGTCACCTCGATCATCGTCGTCAAGCGCACCGGCGGCGCTGTCGCCATGAAGGCCGGCCGCGACGTATACTATGACGATATCGCCAAGACGGTGCCGGCCGATTGCCCGTGCGAGGAAATGAGCGCGGAGGATCCGCTGTTCATCCTCTACACCTCGGGCTCGACCGGAAAGCCGAAGGGCGTGCTGCACACCACCGGCGGCTATCTGCTCTATGCCGCGATGACCCACCAATACGTGTTCGATTATCACGACGGTGACGTCTACTGGTGCACCGCCGATGTCGGCTGGGTCACCGGCCACAGCTACATCGTCTATGGCCCGCTCGCCAACGGCGCGATCTCGCTGGTGTTCGAAGGCGTGCCGAACTATCCGACCACGTCGCGCTTCTGGGAAGTCTGCGACAAGCACAAGGTCAACATCATCTACACCGCGCCGACCGCGATCCGCGCGCTGATGCAGGGCGGCGATGCCCCGGTGAAGAAGACCTCGCGCCAGTCGCTGAAGCTGCTCGGCTCTGTCGGCGAGCCGATCAATCCGGAAGCCTGGGAGTGGTACTATCACGTCGTCGGCGAGGATCGCGCGCCGATCGTCGACACCTGGTGGCAGACCGAGACCGGCGGCATTCTGATCACGCCGCTGCCGGGCGCGACCAAGCTGAAGCCCGGTTCGGCGACGCGGCCGTTCTTCGGCATCGTGCCCGAGATCGTCGACGCCGAAGGCAAGGTGTTAGAGGGCGCCACCACCGGCAATCTGTGTATCGCCGATTCATGGCCGGGCCAGATGCGCACGGTCTATGGCGACCATCAGCGCTTCATCGACACCTACTTCAAGACCTATCCCGGCAAATACTTCACCGGCGACGGCTGCCGCCGCGACGAAGACGGCTATTACTGGATCACCGGCCGCGTCGACGACGTCATCAACGTCTCCGGTCACCGCATGGGCACCGCTGAAGTCGAAAGCGCGCTGGTGGCGCATCCGAAAGTGTCGGAAGCCGCCGTCGTCGGCTATCCGCACGACATCAAGGGCCAGGGCATCTACGCTTATGTCACCTTGATGGCCGGCGAGAAGCCGACCGAGGAATTACGCAAGGAATTGGTGCAGTGGGTGCGCAAGGAAATCGGCCCGTTCGCCTCGCCCGACCTGATCCAGTTCTCGCCCGGCCTGCCGAAGACGCGCTCGGGCAAGATCATGCGCCGCATTTTGCGCAAGATCGCCGAGGACGAGTTCGGCAATCTCGGCGACACCTCGACCCTGGCCGATCCGGCTGTGGTCGACGACCTGGTCAACAACCGCCAGAACAAGAAAGCCGGCGCGGGGGCTTAAAGCCTCCGCTATCCCGGGCTGCGTATTGAGCCTAACCTGACCGGCGCATCTATCGGTCACGGGGGCTTATCGTCATGATCGCATTCAATCGTCGGGGCGCGGGCATAAGCTTTGGCTTGGCCGCGCTCGCGTTGCTCGCTTGCCCGTTCCTCCTGGCCGCTTGTGGCGACGTCGAGCCGGAGCAACGCAAGGCCTTCATGGCGTTCCTGCAGACGCGCGTCGTCGACCGGCCCGGCGTGCATGTGCCGGTGGCGAACGACGAGGACATCAAATCGTTCGGGCCCTATGCCGCGCATTACAAGGTGATCACCGACTTCGTCGGCAATTCCCAGTTGATGGCGATGAACAAGACGATGAACGATGCCTTACCGACCTTGCGCTCGTTCCAGGACCTCATCGATAAGCGCGCCGCGGTCAGGCTCGGCGGCGAGCGGCTGCGCGAGACCATCAAGGCCGCCGATGCCAAACTGGCCGAGACCGAGAAGGCGCATGCGGCGCTCAAGCAATCGGACGACCTGAAAGCCGTTTTCGACGCCGCCTTCGACAAGATCGTGACCAAGCCGATGCAGGGCTTCCGCGAAACCACGCCGATCGCGCTCGATATCATCGACGCGGCGCTCAAGCTTGCCGATTACATGGTCGCGCACAGCGACAAGGTGAAAATCGTCGGCACCAGTCCGCAGGCTACCGACCGCAAGACGCAGGAAGAGGTTAACGCGCTGGCCAATGCGCTCAATGCCAATGCGCCGCGCATGAACGAGGCGCAGCGGCGACTGCGCATTCTGCTGCAGGGCAGCTAGGTTTACGGTTCCATTTTAACTCAGTCGATTTACGTTACCGCCAGCTTTCGCATGAGCCGCGCCGGCTTCGCATTAGTATCGCCGCGACTAATCTTTGGCGGGCTGGGGCATGACTCACACAATTCTCAAACGCACGGCGATGTTCGTGACGTTCGTCCTGGTCTGGGCGCTGCTGGCGGCGGCGGTGGCGCATTCGGCGACGCGCAACGTCGTCAATTTCTCCGGCTTCGCCCCCGGCACCATCGTGGTGAAGACCGGCGAGCGCCGTCTCTACTATGTGATCGACGAGCGGCGCGCGTTGCGGTTTCCGGTCGGCGTCGGCCGCGCCGGCAAGGCCTGGACCGGGCAGGCCCGCGTCGAGGGCAAGTATGTCGAGCCGGCGTGGGCGCCGCCGGATGAGATTATACGTGATCATCCCGATATGCCGAGGCTGATCAAGGGCGGCGCCGAGGACAATCCGATGGGCGCCGCGGCGCTGACGTTGCGCGGCGGCGAATACGCCATCCACGGCACCAATAATCCAGGCTCGATCGGCGGCTTCGTTTCATACGGCTGCATCCGTATGTACAATCGCGATATCCGCGAACTTTATCGAATGGTCGATATCGGCACACCGGTTGTTGTGGAACGATGAGACGGCTTAATCGTCTGGTTGCCGGCGCCGCGATCGCGGCCGGCTTGCTTGCGGCGCAGGCCGCGCAGGCGCGCGACATTGTCGGGATGCGCGGCTATCCAGCCGGCGCCGTCGTCGTCTCCACCAGCCAGCGTCAGCTTTATTTCATGCTGCCGGACGGCCGGGCGATCCGCTATCCGGTCGGCGTCGGCCGCGCCGGCATGGCCTGGCATGGCCACGCCCGCGTTGCGCAGAAGGATTTGCGTCCGGCCTGGGTCGCGGTGCCGGGCAAGACGCCGACGATCCCCGGCGGTTCATCACGCAACCCGATGGGCGCCGCGGCGATGGGCCTCGACCGCGGCAATTACGCCATTCACGGCACCAACGATCCAAGCTCGATCGGCGGCTACGTCTCGCATGGCTGCATCCGCATGCACAACGCCGACATACTGGATCTGTATTATCGCGCGCGGATCGGCACCGATGTCTACGTCGTGCAATAGCGGGATGTGCGGTAGCGAAGCGTCGCCGTAGGCGGGATCAGCTCTGCGGCCAGGCGTAGGCGACCTTGTCGAGCGTCTTGGTGCCGAACTTCTCCGAGGAGCGGGCGACGGCCCGGCCGCCGAGCGCGCGATAGAATTCCATCGCCGGCTCGTTATCGGACAAAGCCCACACCACCAGGCTCTTGAGACCGCTCTGCATCAGGTCCTTGCGCGCGGCGGAAAACAGCCGGCGGCCGAAGCCGAGGCCCTGGAATTCCGGACGCAGGTAAAGCTCATAGACCTCGCCTTCGTAGAAAAGGCTGCGGGCGCGATTGCGCCCGTAATTCGCATAGCCGGCGACCTTGTCGCCGAACTGCAGGATGGTGATGCGGCTGCCTTTGCGGATCGCCGAGTCCCACCAGTCCGGTCCGCGCCGGTTGATCAGCTTGTCGAGTTCGTTGCCCGGGATGATGCCCTGATAGGCCGTGCGCCATGCTTCGTCATGGGTCGCTGCGACGTCACTGGCGTCGGCAGACTTGGCGCGGCGAATCTCGATAAGGGTCGTGCTCATTGACGAATACAAGCAAGCAACCCCGCGCCCTTCAAGCCCTATCGTTAATGATGGGTTAATGGTGTGGATTACTGGCCACAGAGGGAAGGATTTCCCATGATTGCCGGGGCTAAATAGATGGGCGCGCTTTGCGGGCCGCATCGCGCCGGCATGAAAAAACCGCGGCGGCTTTAAGCCGCACGCGGTTTATTTGAGCTCTGCCGGTCGTCGCTGATTCGAGAAACCGGCGGCCGACCCTAGAACCGTAACAAATTGGCACAGGCTCGCGTCAGCGGCGGGAAAGAGGCGGATACCGCCTCTCTCCGCCTTTACGCGACCTAGGCGACCTGGGCTTCCTTGGACCGATCGAAGCGCTTGCGGTCGGTTTCGTCCAACAGTTTCTTGCGCAGGCGGATCGACGACGGCGTGACCTCGACCAGTTCGTCGTCCTGGATGTAGGCGAGCGCCTTTTCCAGCGTCATGCGGATCGGCGGCGTCAGGCGGACGGCTTCGTCCTTCTGCGTGGTACGGATGTTGGTCAGCTGCTTGCCCTTGAGCACGTTGATGACGAGGTCGTTCTCGCGGGTGTGCTCGCCGACGATCATGCCGTTGTAAACCTTCCAGCCCGGCTCGATCATCATCGGGCCGCGGTCTTCCAGGTTCCACAATGCGTAGGCGACCGCTTCACCCTTTTCGTTCGAGATCAGCACGCCGTTGCGGCGGCCCTGGATCGGACCCTTGTGCGGCTCATAGGCGTGGAACAGCCGGTTCATGATGGCGGTGCCGCGCGTGTCGGTGAGCAGTTCGCCCTGATAGCCGATCAGGCCGCGCGTCGGCGCGTAGAACACCATGCGGACGCGCCCGCCGCCGGACGGCCGCAGTTCGATCATCTCGCCTTTGCGCTCCGACATTTTCTGCACGACGACGCCGGAATGCTGTTCGTCGACGTCGATGACGACTTCTTCGATCGGCTCTTCAAGCTCGTCCTTGTCATTCTTGCGCAGCAGCACTTTCGGCCGCGAAACCGACAGTTCGAAGCCTTCGCGGCGCATGGTCTCGATCAGAATGCCGAGCTGCAATTCGCCGCGGCCGGACACTTCCATGGCGTCCTTGTCGTCCGATTCACGCACGCGCAGCGCCACGTTGCCTTCGGCTTCGCGCAGCAGGCGGTCGCGGATCATGCGGCCGGTGACTTTGGTGCCTTCGGTGCCGGCGAGCGGCGAGTCGTTGACGCGGAAGGTCATCGACAGAGTCGGCGGATCGATCGGCTGCGCCGGAATTGGCGTTTCCACCGACGGGTCGCAAATGGTGTGCGCGACGGTGGCGTTAGGCAGGCCGGCCAGCGCGACGATGTCGCCGGCTTCGGCTTCATCAAGCGGAACGCGCTCAAGGCCGCGGAACGCCAGCACCTTGGTGATGCGGCCGCTCTCGATGATCTTGCCTTCGCGGTCGAGCACTTTGACCATCTGGTTCGGCTTGACCGAACCCGAGGTGATGCGGCCGGTGATCATACGCCCGAGGTAAGGGTTGGCTTCGATGATGGTGCCGAGCAGGCGGAACGGGCCGGTATCGACCGCCGGCGCCTTGACGTGCTTGAGCACCAGATCGAACAGCGGCGTCATGCCGTCTTCCTTCGATCCTTCGAGCGAAGTCGCCATATAGCCGAGCTTGGCCGAGCCGTAGAGGATCGGGAAATCGAGTTGCTCGTCGGTGGCGTCCAGCGCCGCGAACAGATCGAACACTTCGTTGATGACTTCGGTCGCGCGCGCGTCGGGGCGGTCGACCTTGTTGATGACGACGATGGGCTTGAGCCCCATCTTCAGCGCCTTGGAGACGACGAATTTGGTCTGCGGCAGCGGGCCTTCGGCGGCGTCCACCAGGACCAGCGCGCCATCGACCATGTTGAGGATGCGTTCGACTTCACCGCCGAAATCGGCATGGCCCGGCGTGTCGACGATATTGATGCGGGTACCCTTCCATTCGACCGAGGCGGCCTTGGCGAGAATGGTGATGCCGCGCTCGCGCTCGAGATCGTTGGAATCCATGGCGCGATCGACCTGGCGCTCATTGGCCCGGTAGACGCCCGACTGCTGCAAGAGCTTATCGACGAGGGTGGTCTTGCCATGGTCAACGTGCGCGATGATGGCGATATTGCGAATGTTCATAAGGGTTTCCGAAACCTGAGCGCGGCCTGGATCGCCTTTAAAAAGGCGACAGGATTGCCGGGTGGCAATCCTGAGGGTCTGCGACGCTATTGCAGCGCAATATAGTCACGAAGCGGCCGGAAGCAACCGCCCTATAGCGCATGTCGGCAACGCGGTTAAGCGCAAAGCTGCAATTTTGCGCCGATTTCCGGCTCTTTTTGGCTGCCGGCCCGGCTCATTGACCCCTAGCGCCTTGTCGTCCGTCCAGATAGAATTTTCTCAAGGTTTCTCGGGATGCGGGCAATCATGGGGGCGGGGGCCGATCATGCCGAACAACGATACCGACAACGCAGCTGTTCAAATGGCCGACGCCGCGAGCCGCGTCCGCCAGCAGGTCGAGGATGCGCTCGAACTGTCGCGATATGTGGTCGCGACCGGTCAGACCGATAAGGACGGCAAGCCTTTTGCGTTCGGCGACATCGAGACCATCCAGAGCACCGCCGTGTCACTCGGTTTGCTCGACGTAAAGCCAGTCGCCGCTGCGGGGGGCGCCGCGGCGGACACGATTGACACGGCAGCGTGGAACGCCTTCGAGGGGGCTTATTACCGGCTGGCGATCGCCACTCATCCGGTTACGGCAGAGACCCTGCGCAATACGCGTTATTCCGCGGGCGCCGGCGCAACGCGCTCCGAATTCCTGGCCGGCAGGTGGCGCGATGCTTCGCCGGCGCAACGTTTCACGTGGAAACTATGGGCAGCCACGATCGGTTTTGCCGGCTTCGTGCTGCT
>JAQSCR010000610.1 GCA_029945495.1 Pseudolabrys sp.
AATCCGATCCCCGTCATCGCAGCAGTCAACGGCATGGCCTATGGCGGCGGCGGCGAGTTCATCGCGTCTTGCGACTTCTCTTATGCGGCGCGCCGGGCCAAGATCGCGCAAAGTGAAGTCAAGCTCGCGATCTTTCCGGGCGGCGGCGGTACGCAAATCCTGCCGCGCGCCATGGGTCCGAAGCGCGCCAGCGAGTTTATCCTCACCGGCGACGCCATCGACGCCGATACCGCGCTGGCCTGGGGGTTGGTGAACCGTGTCGTGGACGACGCCGACGTCGTAGCCGCCGCGGTGCGCACCGGCGAGGTTATCTGCGCCAATGGACCGCTGGCGATCCGGCAGGCCAAGAAATCCATGCGACAGGGCTACGACATGGATATCCATACCGGGCTGGTGTTCGAACGCGAAGCCTATCACCGGCTTATCGATTCCGAAGACCGCCGTGAAGGCATCGCGGCGTTCAATCAGAAACGTAGACCCGTATTCAAAGGACGCTGATCGTGATCGATTTGCCCTTTCCCGAACTCGCCGTAGGCCAGCGCAAGGTGTCGCGCGGCCGCACAATGACTGAAACCGATGTGGTCAATTTCTGCATGTTGACCGGTAACTGGCTTGAGCTTCATTCGAATGTCGAGTTTGCCAAGCACACGCTATACGGCCAGCGCCTGGTCCAGGGCAGTCTCGTGTTCGCGGTCGTCAACGCCATGTTTCCCTTCGATCCTTCGGTGGTTGAGGCTTTCTATGGCGTCGATAAACTGCGTTTCACGCGCCCGACCTTCATTGGTGACACCCTACATGCCGTGACCGAAATCGCCCGACTCAAGCCGCACAAGGAGAATCACGGCGTCGTCACCTCGCTGCTCGCCGGCGTTAACCAGCGCGACGAGGTTGTCATGAGCTGCGAATTCAGCCTGCTGATCCGGAATGAGCGACTGTTGCCGGAACTAGCGGCGAGCGAAAGGAAGTAATAGCGATGAATTTTTTGAATGAGAGCCAGACGCTGTGGCGCGACACGGTCCACCAATTTGTCGAGCAGGAAATTACCCGCGAGTATATCCGCAAGTGCGACACCGAGCGGGCCTATCCCTATGAGGGCTACGCCAAGATCGCGCGTGCGGGCTGGCTGAAGCTGCTTATTCCGGAATCGGCCGGCGGCGACGGCGGCGACATTTTCGACTATGCACTGATGTGCGAGGGCACCGGCAAGTTTGGCTTCGACTTTGCCACCGCGGTCATGGTGTCGACCTTCACCGCGATGAATATCGTCCACCACGGCAGCAAGGAACAGCAGGAGCAGTTCCTCGTACCGTTCATGGAGGGCAAGAGCCGGTTCTCAATCTCCATATCGGAGCCTCAGGCAGGGTCCGACGCCGCCAATACCAAGACCCGCGCCACATTGGAGAACGGGCAGTGGGTCCTTCGCGGCCAGAAATTGTGGTGCAGCGGCGCCGCTGCCGACAATGTCGTCATCGCCATGCTGGTCCGTACCGGCGAAGGCAAGTCCAAGCATGAGGGGCTATCGGTCTTACTGATCCCCAATAACACGCCGGGGGTCACCATCCGCAGGCTGCCAACGCTGGCGCGTCGCGCCACCGGCACCACGGAGATTTTTCTCGACGAAGCGCGCGTTCCTGAAAGCGCTGTACTCGGCAAGCCCGGGCAGGGCTGGTCGATCATCACCGAGCATCTCGAGCTCGAACGCATTGCAGTGGCTGCTGCCTATGTCGGAAACGCGCAGACCGCGGTTGACGATGCATTGCGCTACGCGCATGAGCGCATCCAGTTCGACCGCGCCATCTATGAGTTCCAGGTGCTACGTCACATGCTGGCCGATATGCAGACGCAGGTCGATGCCGCGCGTTTGCTTGTCTATCGCGCCGCGTCACTGGCGGCCGCGTCGATGCCGTGCACCCGCGAGGTCGCAATGGCAAAATTGTTTGCCTCGGAGACGCTGCAAACGGTATCGCGCCAGGGCATGCAGATCCTGGGCGGGCACGGCATGCTTCCGGAAGCCGACATGGAGCGCTATTTCCGCGAAGGCATGCAATCGACCATCGGCGGCGGCACCAGCCAGATCCAGCGCACGATCATCGCGAAGTCTATGAAAATTTAGAATGGCCGCTCAAACGGACTTTAAGATTAAGTCCGTTATTTTATCCTGAATGAAATTGGCCTCGCTGGTATCCAAAATGTTGAATTTATAGCGAGAGCCGCACAAGAAACGCATTTAAAAAGCGCGGCCTCGACAGTCCAAATGAGCACCGGATACTTCTCCGAAGCAGCAACGGGAAGACGGCGACGGCCTTGATGCCATGCCGCCGGGTTCCCACCGCGGCCTTGGCCGTACACGGTAAAAGTGTAACGATTGCATCTATGCCGATGCAGCATGGAGCAAATACGAAATGGCGATTTGTGATTACCCCTAAGGACCCTTAGTCTCACCAATAATCAAAAAGACATGAAACGCAGGGAGGACATGAAAATGAAAGCAATATTACGCTACGGGGCGCTTTTTGTGGCAGTGTTGGTGGCGTCTGGGAGCTCAGCCAAAGCAGAGAATATCACCATTCTTGCAGGTCCTGTGGGCGGTGGTTGGTATTTGATCGGCGCCGGAATGGCGAAAATCATCCACAATTCCTATCCAGAAATTGACGTTAAGGTTGTGCCGGGTGGAGCCACGGCAAATCCGCCGCGTGTAAGTGAAGGCAGCGCCGACTTTGCGTTGGCGCTGACGGCGCCAACGATAATGGCCTATCGCGGCCAGGAAATGTTCAAGAAAAAATACGACAAGTTTGGTGTCGTCGCGTTTGGTTTCAGTAAAACATACCTGCAATTCATAGCGAAGGAATCCTACGGCTTTAACGATATCGATTCCGCCATCAAAAGTGAGAACTCGCTGCGCTTGGGCGCGCCCAGCAACACGACGTTGGGGGCGTGGGCGATCAACAAGCTTCTGGAAATTAACGGGACCTCACAGGAGAAAATTCGGAAATCTGGCGGTTCTTATTATCAAGTATCTCACAACCAGCAACAAGATTTGATGCAGAATGGGCAGGTTGATGTTTTGGGCACACTGCTGGCCATTCCCTCTACCGATATTGTCGTGGTATCGAGCACCTCCAAAATTAAGTTTCTCACCATGTCCGACAAGTCAATGGATGCGCTTGCAGAATACGGCTTTGCGCGCGAGACAATTGAGCCGAAGACCTACCCAGGCTTGCTTAAGCAGCCGTTGCCGGCCGTTTCCATGGCGTCTGGTCTGATTGCGAGCAATTCGGTAAAGGCGGACCTCGTTTATAAAGTGACGAAGGCGCTTTACAGCCATGCGGCGGAAGTGGCTAAAATTCACCCCAGCATGTCCGATTTCATGCCGGCGGACGTGGCTAAGCCTTCGATGCGCGGACATGGCGCTCTGCCAATTCACCCTGGCGCCGCTAAATATTTCGACGAGGCGGGCATCGCATACAAATAGCTCAGGCCCAAACCACTCTTTAACTTTCGCACGAAAGTAGAATGACTGACATCTAGGTTTGTGGTCTAGGAGTTAATGGGGAATGAGAACTTTATCTGGACCGGCAAGAAAGCTGACAATTCTTGTTCTTGCGTCGGCCACTCTGTTTCATCTCTGGTATGTCGGGGTCGATGGCACGCTGCCCTCAACGTTACTCAGGTCGGTGCATCTTGCGTTTCTGATTCCGATCGCATTTTTACTCTATCCTGCCGGCAGCAAGTCGCCTCAAGGGCGGCCGTCGATCGTCGATATAACATGGGCGTTGTTTTCTCTGCTCGCAACGATGTACATCGTCGTCAACTATAGCGATGTCGAAGACCGGATAGAACTAGTTTCATCGGTGAACTTGGAGGAGATGATCCTTGGTTGCGTCGCCCTCGTTACCCTTGCCGAGATAACCCGCCGGACGATGGGCCTCGGAATGGCGATTGTTTTGACTGCAGCCGTCGTTTACCTGCTGGTTGGCTCGTACCTACCGGGTGGGTTTGGATTTCGTCCAATTCCTTTCGAGCGCACAATCGAAATGTTGTATCTGGGCAAGGACGATGGAATCTTCGGCTCACTAACCGACATATCTGTCAACGAGCTATTCTTGTTCGTCTTTTTCGGCGTGGTCATGAGCCATACCGGCATCGGGGACTGGTTCTCAAATATATCCTCGGCATTTGCCGGCCAATGGACCGGCGGTGCCGGGAAGGTAACGGTCATCAACAGCGCCCTGTTCGGTTCCGTAAGCGGAAGTCCGACTGCCGATCTCTACGCGACAGGAAGCTATACAATCCCGCTAATGATTCGCAGCGGCTTCACGCCGAGCTATGCAGCCGGTGTGGCGGCTGCGTCGGCAATCGGCGCGCAGATTATGCCACCTCTGATGGGTGCGTCGGTCTTCATCATGGCGACATTGCTGCAGCGTTCATACGCGAGCATCGTCGAAGCGGCAATTATCCCCGCCGCGCTCTTTTTTATGTCGAAGGCGACTGCTGTCCATTTTCAAGCAAAACGTGAAGGCATTCGTCCACTTCGAAAAGAGGATCTTCCATCGAAGCTGTCTGCACTCCAAAAGTCCTACTATATATTGCCCGTTCTCCTGCTAATCTTTTTTCTCTATTCTGGCTACTCGCCGATACGCGCTGCAATGTTCGGTATCGGGGCCGCAGCCTTGCTAAGTTTTGTCAAGCGCGAAACCTGGTTGACGCCGAAAAGGCTGGTAAATGTCCTCGTAGAAGGGGCGCAGGCAGCACTATTGATTGCGGTGCCATGCGCGGCAGCGGGCGTGATTGTCAGTGTCCTGACCCAGACCGGGCTTGGGTTGGCGCTCGGCACTTTCATTACTGATGGAATCAATGGGCAGCTTTACTTGGGTCTGTTGCTCGTCGCATTTCTAGCCATTGTGCTCGGTATCGGCGTTCCGACCACGCCAGCGTATATTCTTACTGCCGCCGTTGGCGTTTCGACGCTGATTGCCCTCGGAGTGTCCCCGCTATCGGCGCATATGTTTGTGTTCTATTTTGCTGTGTTGTCGAATATCCATCCTCCAGTCGGCATTACCGCCTATGCGGCGGCGAGTATAGCGAAGGCGGACCCATTCGCCACCGGTATCCAAGCGTTTAAGGTCGCCCTGCCAGGATTTGTGGTTGCGTTTTCATTTGCCTTCCATCCTGTGCTGCTGTTGGAAGGCACGCCGGCTGGGTTGGTATTTTGGTTCTGCGTCACAGGCCTCAGTGTGACCATTATTTCATCTGGCCTTGCTGGTTACATGCTTCGCCCATTAATGCCCTGGGAGAGAGTCCTCCTTTGCGTGGCAGGCATTGCTTTGATTTTGCCAGACGTCCGGTTGACGTTGGCAGGTATGGCGGCGCTCATGCTTTCATTTGGGACCCAAATGTGGCTTCGGCACAAAGAACATCTGGCGGTCGCCAGAGATGTGGATCCACGGATGCCGCAAATGCCTCAGCTCGCCGCGCGTCCACCAAATCGGACCGCGAGCGCTCCGTCCATGGAAGAAAGATAGGAAAAATCTATGCCGCTCGACTTTGGCTTTAGCGATGAACAGAGCAGCCTTCGTTCGTATGTTCAAGGCATCGCGAACGAAATTCGTCCAGGATTGAGAGAGTGGGACGCTAAGGAGGAGATGCCTTGGCAGGCGATAGAGAAAATGGGCCAAGCAGGATTGCTCGGACTGATCGGTCTCAAGAATCTCGGTGGCCGCCAACTGGACTATATCTCGTTGGGAGTAGCGATTGAAGAATTGGCGAAAGTCGATACAAGCTGTGCCATGATCTGCTCCATGCAGAACACACTCACGACCTTGACGCCGGGTTGGGATGATGACGATATCCGTGACGTGTATCAGGGAAAAAAGCTGGTCTGCATTGCAACATCGGAGGAAGAGGCAGGATCGGACGTCACTAACCTAAAGACGAACGCGCGGGTGGAGGGAGACGAGTACGTCATCAATGGCGAAAAGATTCATGTGAGCCTGATGCCGGGTGCGTCGGTCATGGGCGTGACGGTGCAAGTGACGGAAGGGAATCAGCCGCCGCGCATTGAATTCGTGAAAGTACCCGCAGCCGCGTCTGGCGTTACTTGCGAGTTAATGCCGGAAATGGGGATGCGTTCGCATCAGCTTGGCCGCGTGCGGTTCAACGAGGTTCGAATCAACCGCGATAGTTTATTAGGTGGCGAAAAGGGGAAACGAGAGGGAAAGGCGGTACTTTACGCACGTTGGAACGTCTCGCGTTGCCTCAGTGCACTCAACGCGCTTGGGACGGCGATCGGTGTTTTGGATCAGACTATCGAATTCGTTAAGAAAAAACAGGTCTACGGGAAGTCGATCGCACATTATCAATCGATCCAGTTTCCTCTTGTTGAGCACTACACACGCGTGGAAGCATGCCGGCTACTCGCTTACAAAGGATTGTGGATGAATGTGCGTGGCGAAAACGCCGCGCGAGAAGCGACAATGGCCAAATGGTATGGCGTGACGCTTGCGGTGGATGCAATCAAGGATTGTCTGCAAATGTTTGGCGCGGCAGGTTACCTCATAGATCGTGACGTCGAGAGGCGATTTCGCGACGCCGTAGGCCTAATGTTTACCGGCGGCACAGTAAATATAATGAAGCTCATTGTGGTGCGTGAACTGCTTGGCAAGCAATTTATGGGCATTGAACGGGCATAAGGCCGTTCGCCGTTGAGACGGTATAGAAAGAGCGATGAAGTTCATGTCTAAGCCTGCATCCTTGGCGCCGAGCGGCGAAGTTAGCCCGGGTTTGGCTCCTACTAAATGTGTGCCGCTGGCGCGCCAAATCGCGGATCACGTGGTCAAAGTGCGGTATGAGGATCTGCCCGAGGTAACTGTTCGTGCAGCCAAACGGTGCATTTTGGACACTTGGGCGGTCGCTTGGGCAGGGGCGGCGTCACCCGGTTGCCCGCAGGTGGCGGCATTGACCAAGCAATTCGCCGGCTACGGCCTATCGAGGGTCTGGTCGGATGGGTCGACAGTCACGCCTGCGGCGGCGGCGATAATTAACGGGATGCATGCGGCGGCTCTCGACTACGATTCTTTGCACGAGGTGGGGGTCGTGCATAGTAACATCGTCGTCTTGCCGGCAGCGATTGCAATGGCCGAACACATGGGTTGCAGCGGCCGCGAACTTCTCACAGCTTTCATCGTCGGGGACGATCTCGTCTGCCGACTTGGGAAGTCTTTACGCGGTACTTCAGGCTGGTTCAATTCGTCGATCTGTGGCGTGTTTGGTGCTGCCGCGGCGAGCGCTAGGATTCTCGGTCTGTCGACTGACGGTGTCGCCAGTGCGTTTGGCGTTGCTCTGAGCCACGTTTCCGGTACCCAGCAGCCGGCTTTGGAACGCAGCTTCACCAAGAGGATGCAATCGGCGTTTGCGTCGCAAGCCGGGCTGGACTCTGCGCTTCTGGCAAGTTGCGACATCAGCGCTCCGCGAGAGCCGTTCGAAGGCCGTTTCGGACTGTTTTCCAGATATGAAGAAGGTAGTGCCGAGAGTGTTCTCGATGGATTGGGTTTGACTTACGCAATCGGTGAAATGACATATAAAAAATTCCCGAGCTGCGCATGCAACCACGCCGCAATTGAAGCCACCCTGCAATTGGTGAAAGAAAATGCTTTCGAAGCGGGCGATGTCGTTGCGGTGGACGTC
>JAQSCR010000611.1:0-1629 GCA_029945495.1 Pseudolabrys sp.
CCGCCGAACTACCGGCGCCTCCGCTACAAGCTTCCCGCGCCCGGCCGCACGGCCGGGCGCTTCTTTTTGCACCCCTGACATGCCTGTGACATTGCCGCCGCGAGCGCCTATATTTTCGACATGCGCAAAATGCTGTGGCTGCTTCCCCTGTTCGTCCTGCTGGCCGTGTCGCTGTGGTTTGCCGGCACCGCCTGGAGCCATCTCGGCGCCAGCGCGATCGACATCCCGCTCTACGGCTACCTGGCGATCGGCGGCGGCGTGGTGATGTCGCTTCTGGTCGGCGGCGGCTTGATGGCGCTGGTGTTTTACTCGAGCCGCCACGGCTACGACGATCTGAGCGGCGGCGACGGCGAGCCGTAACGCAGGCGTCCCCAACCTTTCTTTTTTGTAATGTTGGCGCTGTCGCGCAGCATGGCATAGCAATCGCGCAGCTCCGGAGTCGGGGTTATGGGCTTTTTATGTGCCGAGCCGATTAAGTTACACGCCGCCTACCCTCGCCAACGCGCCCTCGGCCTTAAAACTCCTACCGGGCTTAAAAGCTGACATCCGTAACGACGGATCATCCTTGGGGGACGCGCACCATGTGGAATCAGGTCTACAATCCATTCAACAATGCCATGCTGTCGACGATCGCCGCTGCGCTGCCGGTCGTGACACTGCTGGTACTGATCGCGTCGAATAAAGTGAAAGCGCATATCGCCGCGGTCATCGCCCTGGTGGTGGCGAACCTGGTCGCGATCTACATCTTTACAATGCCGGCCGGCATGTCGATCCGCGCCTCCATTCTCGGCGTCGCCACCGGCTTTTTCCCGATCGGCTGGATCGTGCTCAACGTTATCTTTCTTTACCGGCTGACGGTCGAGAAAGGCGCGTTCGAAATCCTGCAGACCACGATCGGCGGCGTCACCAATGACCGCCGCTTGCAACTCCTGCTGATCGCGTTCTCGTTCGGCGCATTCTTCGAAGGCGCCTCGGGCTTCGGCACACCTGTTGCCGTTACGGGTGCAATTCTGATCGGTCTCGGTTTTTCGCCGCTCGCCGCCTCCGGCCTGTCGCTGATCGCCAATACCGCGCCGGTCGCCTACGGCGCGCTCGGCACGCCGATCGCCGGGCTCGCCAGCGTCACCGGCATCGATCCGTTCCTGCTCGGCGCCATGGTGGGACGTCAGTTGCCGTTCTTCTCGCTGATCGTGCCGTTCTGGGTGGTCTGGGCCTTCGCCGGCTGGAAAGGCATGAAGGACGTGTGGCCGGCCATTCTGGTCACCGGCGTTACCTTCGCCGTGCCGCAGTTCCTGATCTCGAACTTCATCAACCCCTGGATCGTCGATATCGGCGCGTCGCTAATTTCGATGGCCTGCCTGATCGGCTTCCTGAAAATCTGGCAGCCGAAGGTGATTTGGACCTCGGCCGCGCTACGCAGCAAGGACGAGTCGGCCGCGACGATGGCGCCGCCGAAGCCGGTGAAGGTAGCGAAGCCTTCCACCGCTCAGGTCTGGATGGCGATGCTGCCGTGGATCATCGTCTGCGTGATCCTGCTGATCTGGGGCACCGACATGTTCAAGCTCGCCGTCAACAAGTGGGCGACCTGGAATTACGCCGTGCCGGATCTCAACGGCATGATCAACAAGG
>JAQSCR010000611.1:1639-7643 GCA_029945495.1 Pseudolabrys sp.
GCCGCCGATCGTCGCCGCACCGACCAAGGAAGGCGCGGTGTTCTCGTTCACCTGGCTGTCCTACACCGGTTCGGGCATGTTGATCGCCGCGATCGTCTCCGGCGTGCTGATGGGCTTTGGTCCGGCCAAGATCGTCACCGAGTATGCCAAGACCATCAAAATCTGCGCCTATTCGCTGCTGACGATCTCGGCGATGCTGGCGATCGGCACGCTGACCCGCCTGTCCGGCATCGACGCGACCTTGGGTCTCGCCTTCGCCGCGACCGGCGTGCTGTACCCGTTCTTCGGCACCCTGCTCGGCTGGTTGGGCGTGGCGCTGACCGGGTCGGACACCGCCTCGAACATCCTGTTCGGCAACCTGCAGAAGATCACCTCGACGCAGCTCGGCATTTCGCCGATCCTGATGAGTGCGGCGAACTCTTCGGGCGGCGTCATGGGCAAGATGATCGATGCCCAGTCGATCGTAGTGGCGTCCACCGCGACCAACTGGTTCGGGCATGAAGGCACCATCCTGCGCTTCGTCTTCCTGCACTCGATTACGCTGGCCTGTCTGGTGGGCTGCCTGGTCATGGCGCAGGCCTACATCTTCCCGTGGATGATCGTGGTCGCCCCGTAACCGACGCTCCGATCGCGCCAAAAAACGAAGCCCCGCATCGCCTGATGCGGGGCTTTTTCCATACGCGTGTCTATGCGACGCGCCGCTGACGCTTTACCCCGCTTTTGGAAATACTGTCCGCGTCACAAGCCCGGTATCGGCACGGCCGCGAAAAGGCTATGACGGTCGCGTCCCGACACGCCGCAAATCGGAAGCCCCAAACCGGAATCCCTATGAACAAAACCCTGGTTCAGGAACAGTTCGGCAAGAACTCCGCCCATTACCTCACCTCGACGCCGCATGCGACCGGCAAGAGCCTGCAACGCCTGGTCGACCTCACGAGCCCCCAAAAGTCCTGGCGCGTGCTCGACATCGCCACCGGCGGCGGCCACGTCGCCTACATTTTCGCACCGCATGTCGCGCGCGTCTGGGCCACCGACATCACCCAGGAAATGCTCGATTTGGTGAAGGCCGAGGCGGCCAAGCGTGGGCTCAATAACCTGCGCACCACTTACGCCAAGGCCGAGGCGTTGCCGTTCGAGGACGAAAGCTTCGAGCTGGTCACCTGCCGCATCGCGCCGCATCACTTCGACTCGATCCCCGATTATCTCGCCGAGGCGCACCGAGTGCTGAAAGCCGGCGGCACGCTCGCCGTCGTCGACAATGTCGTGCCGGCAGGCTCAGTCGGCGATTACGTCAATGCCTTCGAGCGCCTGCGCGATCCCAGCCATCTGCGCGCCTGGTCCATGGAGGAATGGCGCGCTGCAATTAAGACGGCGGGCTTCAGCCTTGGTCACGAGGAACAGTTGTTCAAGCCGATGGAATTCAAGAGCTGGGCGGCACGCTACGACGACGTCACGAAGCGGCTGCTGCGCGCGATGCTGACGCAGACGACGCCCGAGGTGAAGGCCCTGCTGGAGCCGAAAGGCGACGGCGACGCGCTGACGTTCCGCCTATGCGAAGGGTTGTTTATCGCGAAAAAGAACTAGTCATTCCGGGACGGCCCGGAGGGTCGGACCCGGAATCCAGAAATACACACCGAACATGGAGTTGGATTCCGGATCGCGCGCGTTAGCGCGTCGAAGACGCGCGTAAACGGGCTTATGGCGCGCGTCCGGAATGACAGCAAACAACAAAAAACGCCGGCGTCGATTTTACATCGGCGCCGGCGTTTTATCTTAGAGAAACGAAGTCGCGCGCAGCGCGCTTACTTCGCCTTGCGCTTGCGGTGGACCTTGCGAACCGGCGCCTCTCCGGCTTCCCATTCCGGATGGGCGTTATAGGCTTCGTTCACCAGCCAGCCGCCGACAATCGGAACAACGCAGGAGCCGATCAGCACATGGCCTTCACGCTGGGTCAGCGGACGCCGCACCACGACAGTCGCAACCATCGGCGAGATCGCGGCGCAGCCGAGCGTGGTGGCGCCCCAGGCGCCAAAACGCGTCAGGCCGTCTTTGTAGCTCCAGTCGTTCCACTTCCAGTTATTGATGCCGAAATAGACGGCGGTTGAGGCCGCGCCCATGCCGATCGCGACGGCAGCGACGCGCTTGTCGACATGACGGCGTCCGCCGGCGTCGGCGTTCTGCATCGTCAGTGTAAAGGCCGCGATCACGGCGGCGGCCAGCGCTAGGCTACGTTTCATCGAAATCTCCCGGGGAATGCATGAAATTGGAATCGCAGCCATTTGTCCGCTCCTTCGGGCCTTGAGTCGAGACGGCGTATTTGCCCGGTTTCGGGTTATTAACAGGGCAAAATCTGCCGCTTGGCGCGTTTTTAAGGCCAAAAAACGGCTCCGCCGGAAGCCTGAAAAATGCAGCCAAGATTTTGATAATTCAGCATATTTGTTCCCAGACCGGCGCACATTAACGGCGCGTTAACCACGCCCGTTCACATTCCGTTAGGATAATAGCCAATGTGATTCGGCGTCGCTTCGGCCGGGCGGATCGGCGTTCAAAGGGATCACGTTTATGAGCAAATTTGGGGGCCTGTTTGCCCGCAAGCCGAGCAGCGCATTCGATCGTCTGGCGCAGCCGTCGCCGACCGGCGCTTCCGTTCCCGAAACCGACAATGTGCTGGAACTGGACGAGGAGTTGTTCTCGGCGCTCGGCGCCCAGATCGGCGGCGACAACGAGACGCTGCGCAACCTGCTGCTCGACGCCAACGCCAAGATCGGCGAACTGGATGCCATCAAGGCGGCGGTCGGCAAGCTGGCCGATCCGGTCAGCAAGACCTTGCGCGCCTATGAGGCCGAAAAGTCGGAAAAGCTCAGCCTGCAGGCCGTGCTCAACAATACCCGCACCGCGTATGGCAAGCTGCGCAACGAAATCGCCGAGGTCGAGAAGAAGGCGGCGGCGTCCGAACACGAATGCGGTGTGCTGCGCCAGGAACTCACCACCACGCAAAGCGTGCTGCGCGCGGTTGAGGCGACCAAGGCCGAGATCGCCATCGATATCGCCGCCCGCCGCGCCCAGATCGCCGATCTGGAAGGCCGGCTGACGCAGGAAACCGGCGAGAGCCACGCGCTGCGCGAGGAAAACCGCCGGCTCGACGAGCGCCTCACCGCCATGAACAAGCGCGTCATCGCGCTCGAATCCGACCTCAACGCGGCCCGTCAGCGCTTATTGATGGCCGACGACGAAAAGCGCGCGCAAGCTGCCACGCTCGACAAGATGAGCACCGACGCCGCCCGCCTGTCGCGCAAGCTGACCGAGACCGAGGCGAGCCTCAGCGCCACGCAAGGCCGCCTGCGCCATGTCGAAGGCAACTTCGCCGAACTCAACAACGAACGCGCCCGCCTGGTCAGCGCGCTCGACGAGAGCAACGAGCGTCACGATCACGAACTGACCAGCCAGCGCATGCGCTTCGACGCGCTGCAGGCGCGCGCCTCCGCCACCGACAACCTGCTCGGCGAAGCGCGCGAGCATCTGCTGGCCCGCGCCGAGGAAATCCGCGACTTCGACCGCCGCCTTATCGACGTCACTAACGAGCGTGACAATCTGCAGGCGCGCGTCGGCGATCTGGAAGCCGACCGCATCCGCCGCGAATCCGAGATCAAGGAAATGGACCACGCGCGCGCGACCTTGATGGAACGCGGCGGCGCGCTGACCCGCGCCTATACCGCCAAGGAAGCAGCACTCGCCCGCGCCGAAGACAGCGTCGCCGCGATCCAGGCCCAGTTAGAGGCCCTGGCCAAGGAACGCGCCAACGACAAGATGCTGGCCGAGCAGGCGATCGAGGAGCTCAAGGCCGCCCTGCAGCGCGAGAAGCTCGACCGCGCCGTGGTCGAAGGCGCGCTCGAGGCCGGCCGCAAGGACTTCGCCCGCGTCATGCGCGAGGTGATGAGCCTGCAGCGCATCCAGCAGGCGGCCGAAGAGCCGGCCGCGCTGAACGCCGCCAATGCTGCGTGATTTGGCTGCGTGATTTGGCCGCCTGATCCTCGCCGAATACCGAAAATACCGCATCGCCGGGCCGCAAAGCCCGGCGATTTTCTTTTAAGGAGGCGGCGAAGCCTTTGCCGGGGCAGTTGATTTAGCGCAAAGCGGTGGCGCCCCGGCGCGCGCTAGTGTTTTTGCACCATCCCGGCGGGGGCCGATTGTCACGTTTCTGCGCAGAGTCTCGTCCATGACCGATCCGATTCCCGCCGCCGCATCTCTCGCGCTCGCCGAACGCAACGTGCCGCGCTACACGTCCTATCCGTCGGCGCCGCATTTCTCAGGTCAAGTCGGCCCCGACACCTATCGCGACTGGCTCAAGGCCTTGCCGCGCGGCTCGCGCGTGTCGCTCTATATCCATGTGCCGTTCTGCACCGAACTTTGCTTCTATTGCGGCTGCAACACCCGCGCCGTGCGCAAGCGCGAACCGGTCGATGCCTATGCCGAGCGCCTGCTTGAAGAAATCGCGTTGCTCGGCGATCTCAACGGCGCTCACCTCACCCACATTCATTGGGGCGGCGGCACGCCGTCGATCCTCGGGCCGCAATGGCTGGAAACGATCGCGGCCAGGATCGCCTCGCGCTTCGATCTGAGCGAGCTCAAGGAACACGCCATCGAGCTCGACCCGCGCCGGATGGACCGGACGCTGGTACGTTCGCTGACAGCCATCGGCATCAACCGCGCCAGCCTCGGCATGCAGGATGCCGCGCCGCATGTGCAGCACGCCATCGGCCGCGTGCAGCCGTTCGAGCAGGTCGAGCGCGCCGCCAACTGGCTGCGCGAGGCCGGCATCGACAATCTCAATCTCGATCTGATGTATGGCTTGCCCAAGCAGACCGGCCGCGACGTCGCGCGCAGCGCCGAGCTTGCCGCCTCGCTGCACCCGCAGCGGCTGGCTTTGTTCGGCTACGCCCACGTGCCGTGGTTCAAGACCCATCAACGGCTGATCGACACCGACACGCTGCCTGCTGCTGCCGAACGCATCGAGCAGGCAGCGATAGCCGCCGAGACCTTGGCGAGCTTCGGCTACCGGCCGGTCGGGTTGGATCACTTTGCCCTGCCCGATGACGAGTTGTGCGTCGCCGCCCGCGAAGGACGCCTGCACAGGAATTTCCAGGGCTACACCACCGACGACGCCGACGCGCTGATCGGCATCGGCGCCTCGTCGATCGGCAGGCTGCCGCAAGGTTATGTGCAGAACGCGCCCGACATGGGACGTTACGCGCGCAGCGTTGCCGCCGGAAATTTCGCCACCGTGAAGGGCTTGGCGCTGACCGACGACGACCGCCTGCGTGCGGGAATCATCGAACGGCTGATGTGCGATCTCGCGCTCGATCTCGATGCCTTCGGCGGCGCGGCGCGCTTTGCCGGCGAGCTGAAGACGCTTGAAGCGCTGGCCGCGCAGGGCCTGCTGACCATCGACGGCGCGAAGATCACGATCACCGAGGCTGGCCGGCCCTATATCCGCATCGCCGCCGCGGCGTTCGACAGCTACCTGACCACGAGCCAGAAGCGCCACTCGGTGGCGGTGTAGATACGCGCTTGTCCGTGGCGCAGCGCGGCGGAACGCCGCGATGCAGACCCGGGATCGTACCGCATTCAGAATTTGGAAAGGTCCCGGTTCTCCGGCGCGCCACCATAGTGCGTCGAAGACGCGCGTATACGCGCTAGTGGCGCGGCGCCCCGCGCCCGGGACAAGAGTTAGCGCTTCGCCGCTTTCTTCAACACGTCCGCGTTCGGGCAAAATTCCGGCGGCGTCGCGATCTTATCGGGCGCGCGCGCCAGCCAGTCGTTGCAGACTGCCTCGACCTCGCAGCGTTGGCAGGCATCGACCATCTGCGCCAGCAAGGACACGCCGGTCGGCCACGTCGCCGGACTTGCGGCGGGACGCGCCGCCTGCACCGGATCGACGCCAAGGCGCTTGCCCATTTCGTCCAGATTGCGGGCGGGATAAGGCTGCGACGGCGCTCGCGCGGGC
>JAQSCR010000612.1 GCA_029945495.1 Pseudolabrys sp.
TGCTGCCACATCGAGCACAACGAGCGGCAGGCCGCGCGCGGCCGCCGCCTGATTGAAAGCCGACACATCGAGCGCCGGATCGAAGCGCAACAGCGTGTAGCCCGGCCCGAGCGCGTCGTAGAGCGAGCGCCCGTCGGCGAGCCAGACATGCGGTGCGCGGCAGCCGGGCACGGTCGACGGCGTGAACTCGCCCATGCTGTAGACCGGCGGCGCGGCGCCGTCATAGGCGACGATCGGCGAGGCGTCGTAGAAATAGCCGAAGTTCAGCCCGGCGCAGCAATATTGCTGCACGTTGAGCTCATAGGCCTCGCGGCCGATGCGCGCGCGCGTCTCGTCGCCGACCGGGCCTTCCATCTCGATCTCCGGCGGCGTGGCGCGACGGTGTTTCATCAGCTTGAGCGCCATCTCCATGGCAAAGCGCGACACCTGCTCGGTGATCGGCTGCCGCTCGGCGCTGTAGGCGTCGAGCAGGGCCGTATCGCCCCAGCCTTTCAATGTCGCGGCCAGCATCCACGACAGGTCCATGGCGTCGGCGATGCCGGCGTTCATGCCGTAGCCGGCATAGGGCATCCACAGATGCGCGGCGTCTCCTGCGATGAAGGCGCGCCGGTCGCGGAAGCGGTCGGCGACCAGCCGTCGCCCAACCCAGTCCTCCTGGCTCAGCACCTCATATTTGAAATCCGGACCGACGCCGAGAATGGTGCGGATCGCCCAGTCGCGATCGACCGTGTCGAATTCTGGCTCGTCCGGATAAAGATGATTATGAATCAGCCAGCGCTCCTTGCCGTCGATCGCCACCACGGTGCCGCAGCGGCGCGGGTTGAGCGCGAGATACATCCACGCCTTCTTGCCGGGCAGCATGTCCAGCAACTGCGGCGCGCGGATATAGGTCGACTGCACGCGCTGCACCACCGGCGTGCCGGACAGCGAGGCGCCGATCGCAGCGCGGATGTCGGATTTGCCGCCGTCGCAGCCGACCAGATACTGCGCCGTGATTGTGACCGGCGCGCCGCTGTCGAGATCGCGCGCCTGCGCCGTCACGCCATCGGCGCTTTGCGTGAATTCCTCGAACGCAGTGCGGCTGAGAATGCGGATATTGCCGTGCGCGGCGGCTTCCGCGAACAGGATCGGTTCGAGGAAGATCTGGTTGATGCGGTGCGGCGGTTCCGGCGTCGGCCACCAGGTGTCGGGTCCGCCTTGCGCAGTGTAGCGCTCGGCGCGGCACGGAATGTCGATGCGGGCGATCTCTTGGCCGGTGGCGTTGATGCGGTAGGAGGCGTCGTTGGGATAATCCGCGGGCAGGCCGGCGTCGCGCACGCGTCGGGCGAAGCCGAGGCGGCGGAAGATTTCCATGGTGCGCGCCGAGATGTGATTGCATTTCGGCGACGGCGGCTCGCCGGGCGGACGCTTCTCGATGACGATCGACTGGATGCCGCGGCTGGCGAGATCCAGCGCCAGCACCAGGCCGACGGGGCCACCGCCCACGATGACGACTTGTGTCGTAAAATTTGTCATTTCCATCCCGCTTCGATTGTCGTCTGCCGCGACTGTTGCTAGCGTCATTATCAGCCGGCGGCGCGCTTGCGCAAGATCGGCAATGAATGGGGAGGACTGCGAAAATGCAGATGATGCCGGGGATATTGAGGCGCGTCGGATTATCATTTGCACTCGCGCTCGCCGTGGTTTCCGCCGCGCCGGCGCAGGACGCCTATCCGTCGCGGCCGATCCATCTGATCGTGACGTTCCCGCCCGGCGGCTCAACCGACGTGATGGCGCGCGTGCTGCAGCCGCGCCTCGCTGAGTTGCTCGGCCAGCCGATCGTGGTCGAGAACAAACCCGGCGCCGGCGGCAATATCGGAGTCGAAGCGGTCGTGAAATCGGCGCCCGACGGCTACACCATCGGGCTGGCGGCGGCCGGCGCGCTGACCGTCAATCCGAGCCTGATGCAGAACGTGCCGTTCGATCCGCTCAAGGACCTGACGCCGATCACCGAGATCGGCGAGTCGGCCTTCATCCTCGCCGCCGCCAACGGATTTGCGCCGCGCGACGTGAAAGAGTTGATCGCGCTCGCCAAAGGCAAACCGGGCGGCTTGTCGATCGGCCACGGCGGCAACGGCACGGCGATGCATCTGACCGCCGAACTGTTCAAGCACACGGCCGGCGTGGGGCTCGAGATGGTGCCGTATCGCGGCTCCGGTCCGGTGACTGTCGACGTGATGGCCGGCCACATTCCGCTCGGCATCACCGACATGCCGTCGGCGCTCGCGCTCATTCGCGACGGCAAGCTGCGGGCGCTGGCGGTGACCTCTCGCGCGCGTGCCGATCAGATGCCCGACATTCCGACCTTGGCCGAGAGCGGCCTGCCGGGCTTCGAGGCGGTCGGCTGGTACGGCATCGTCGGCCCGGCCGGGATGCCGCCGGCGGTGGTCGCCAGACTCAACGCCGCGTTCGTGACGGCGCTGCGCGAGCCGGCGATCCGCGAGCGCATTGTCGCGGTCGGCGCCGTGCCGCGGCCGATGACGCCGGAGGAGTTCAAGGCCTTCATCGTCAGCGAGACCAAAAAGTGGAGCGAGCTGATCAAGACGACGGGGCTCAAGGCGAACTGAGCCGCCCGGTCGGTGCGCCTAGGCGGTGAACGCCTTGAAGGTGATGATCGTGTAGGTGTCCTTGATGCCGGCGATGCAGTGCACCTTCTCGTTGACGAAATGGCCGATATCGGTGCCTTCGTCGACGTAGAATTTCACCAGCAGATCGTAGTCGCCGGCGGTCGAATAGATCTCCGAGGCGATTTCGGCTTCGGCCAGCTCATTGGCGACCTGATAGGCCTTGCCGAGCTCGCATTTGATCTGGATGAAAAACGGGGTCATTGCCAAAAGTCTCCGGAACAGTCTGTGATCTGCAATCCAGCAAAATCGCGACCTCTATGCAAGTCGCCCTTGCTTCGATGGCGGGCGCGGACTAGGTATTTGGACAGCAATCTCGTGGGGTGTCCGGCGTTCCGCCGGGCTGAGAGGCAGCTTTCCGGACGAAGCCGTCCAGAGCCAACCCAACGAACCTGATCCGGGTCATGCCGGCGGAGGGATGAGAGATGCAGAATCCGCAACCGGCCGCGCGCCAAGTATCGCGCCAAGTGTCGCGCGAGCAGCTGGCGTCGCAGGCGGCGGCGCTGCTGGCGCGCCTGCGCGACAAGGCCCCGCGCGTGCATTGCATCACCAATTCGGTGGCGCAGAATTTCACCGCCAATGCGCTGCTGGCGCTCGGCGCCATTCCGTCGATGACCTTGTCGGCCGAGGAAATCGGCGCCTTCGTCGCGCGCAGCGACGCGCTGCTGGTCAATCTCGGCACCTTTGATAGCGAGCGGCGCGAGGCGACCGCGCTGGCCGTGGCCAGCGCCAGGCAGAACGGTCTGCCCTGGGTGTTGGACCCCGTGTTCGTCGACCGCGCGCCGTCCCGCGCCGCCTATGCCCGCGATCTGATCGTGCTGGAACCAAAAGCGGTGCGGCTCAACGTCGCCGAATTTACAGCACTTGCCGGTCACGAGCCGTTGCCCGAGGCCGTCGCACAAACCGCGCGCGACTGGCGCAGCGTCATCGGCCTGTCCGGCGCCACCGACCTGATTACCGACGGCGCGCGGACGGCAACGATCGCCAACGGCCATCCGCTGATGGCGCGTGTCACGGCGATGGGCTGCGCCGCCTCGGCGATCGTCGCCGCGTGCCTCGCCGCCGAAGAGGACGCGTTCGTCGCGACCGCGTCGGCCATGCTGATCGTCGGCGTCGCCGGCGAGCATGCGGCGGCCAAGGCCGAAGGGCCGGGCAGCTTCGCGGCCGCCATCCTCGACGCGCTCTACAATATCGGCGGCAAGACGCTGGCCGCTCTCGCACGAACTTAAACCGCACAGGTGATTGGAATGAAGCTCGATCTTCGACTTTATGCTCTGGCCGATCCCGCCGTCAGCGGCGGCCGTTCGCTCGCCGATCTGGCGGCGCGCATCGCCGGCAGCGCGACGCTCGTGCAGTTGCGCGACAAGCACGGCTCGACCAAGGCGATGATGGAAGAGGCGCGCGCGCTGATCGGCGTGCTGGCGCCACTCGACATTCCGCTTCTAATCAACGACCGCGTCGATGTCGCGCTCGCCGCCGAGGCCGACGGCGTGCATATCGGCCAGGACGACATGTCGCCCGCCGACGCGCGGCTGCTGCTCGGCAAGACCGCGATCATCGGCCTCTCGGTCAAGACGTTGGCGCAGGCGCGCGAGGCGCCGCTCGATCTGCTGGACTATGTGGCGATCGGCGGCGTCTACGGCACCACCTCGAAGGACAACACCTCGGCGCCGATCGGCGTCGACGGCTTGTGGCAAATCGCGCAAGTCATCCGCGCGCGCGAATCGAAATTCCCGATCTGCGCCATCGCCGGCATCACCGAGAAGAACGCCGCCGAGGTGATCGGCGCCGGCGCCGATGGCGTCGCGGTGATCTCGGCGCTGTCGCTTGCCGCCGATCCGGGATTGGCCGCGAGGACCTTGCGCAACGCCGTCGATGTCGCGCTGGAGCAGAGATCTCGCACATGACTGCGATCGCCGTCACCATCGCCGGTTCCGACTCCAGCGGCGGCGCCGGCATTCAGGCCGACCTCAAGACCTACGGTGCGCTCGGCGTCTATGGCGCCTCCGTCATCACCGCGCTGACCGCGCAGAACACGCGGGGCGTCACCGCGATCCACGACGTGCCGGCCGATTTCATCGCCGCGCAGCTGGACGCCGTCTTCACCGATCTCGACATCGGCGCGGTCAAGATCGGCATGCTGTCGAAAGTTGCCGCGATTGAAGCGGTCGCCGCCGGCCTCATGCGGCATGACGCCAAGAAAAGCACAAAGAACATCGTGCTCGATCCGGTGATGGTGGCGACCTCCGGCGACAGGCTGCTGGCGGTCGAGGCCATCGCCGCCTTGCGCCGCGCTCTCATTCCGCGCGCTCTGGTGGTGACGCCGAACCTGCACGAAGCCGCAGCGCTCACCGATTTGCCGCTGGCGCGTAACGAGGCGGAGATGGAAGCGCAGGCGCGCCAAATCCTTTCGCTCAGGCCCCGCGCCGTTCTCATCAAGGGTGGTCATGGTGACGGCGCCGAAAGCGTCGATCTCCTCGTCAGCGCCACCGAAGTCATCCGCCTTGCCGCGCCGCGCATAAACACCCGCAACACCCACGGCACCGGCTGCACTCTCTCGTCGGCCATCGCCGCAGGCCTGGCCAAAGGCCTCGACCTCGTCGCCGCGGCACGCGCGGCGAAAGTTTACGTCACCGCAGCCATCGCCGCCGCCGACAAGATCAAGGTCGGCCACGGTCACGGACCATTGAATCACTTCTATCAATTCTGGAGTTCGCTATGACCACACGCCGCACCTTCACCCTGGGCGCCACGTTCGCCGCCGCCGGCGCGCTCGCCGCGCCGTCGATCGCCACCGCGCAGACGGTGAAGTGGCGCATGGTCACCTCGTGGCCGAAGCGCCTGCCGGGCCCCGGCATGTCGGCCGAGCGCATCGCTGAGCGCATCCGCGCGCTCTCCGCCGGCCGCCTCGACATCGCGGTGTCGGCGGCGGGCGAAGTGGTGCCGGCCTTCGGCGTGCTGGAAGCGGTCGGCAACGGCGTCGCCGAGATCGGCCACACCGCTTCGTTCTACTGGCAGGGCAAGATGCCGGCATCGAACTTCTTCACCACAGTGCCGTTCGGTCTGACGCCGGCCGAGCACGTCGCCTGGATCGACGCCGGCGGCGGCCAGGCGTTGTGGGACGCGCTGTACGCGCCGTTCGGCGTCAAGCCGTTCATGGGCGGTAACACCGGCGTCTGCATGGGCGGCTGGTTCCGGCGCGAGTTGAAGAGCCTCGCCGATCTGCGCGGCTTGAAGCTGCGCTCGCTCGGCCTGGGCGGCGAAGTCTATCGCCGGCTGGGCGCGACGCCGCAGACCACGCCGCCGGCCGAGATCCTCACGAGCTTGCAATCCGGCGTCATCGACGGCGCCGAATTCGTCGGCCCCGGCACCGACATCGCGCTCGGGCTCTATCGCGTCGCGCCGTTTTACTATTACCCCGGCTTCAACAAGCCGAACGGCACCGGCGAATGCATCGTCGCGCTCAAAGCCTGGGACGCGCTTTCCGCCGACCTCAAGGCGATCGTCGCGCATGCTTGCGCCACGGAAGCGGGCTACGCGCTCGCCGAAATGGAGCGGCTGAATGCGCAGGCGCTGGCCGCGCTCATTGCCGATCACGGCGTCAAGCTCGTCGCGTTCCCGGACGATCTGGTCGCCGCTGCGCGCAAAGAAGCCGACGGCGTGCTCGGCGAGCTCTCAAGCCGCGACGCGATCAGCGGCCGCGTGCATGCCTCCTACGCCGATTTCCGCACGCGAGTGGCCAACTGGTCGCGGGTGTCGATCGAGGCGGTGCTGCGGGCGAGGGGGTAGGGGGCGGCAAGATCACTCCGCTAAGAGATTAGTCCTCAGGGACAGTATTATTTCTCGCTGCAACGTTTTCTTTTCTAAGAGAGCCTTCGCGACGGCTTCAACCCATGGCCAGTTTTGCTGAAGCAGTTTGACGGCTCGCGTCTGACAATCGCGCAAGTATTCGTCGCGATTATCTGCCCAGCTTACCAATTCTTTGATTAATTCGTTCGTTATCGCGAGATCGTTTTCGTCGCCGCTGTCATGGATACGCCCAGGACACAAGAGGTCATGGGCAGCGGTGTCTGCGAGTTCTGTAAGCACGCGTTGCTCGGCGTATCGGCGTTTTTCCGGTGATGGATCCAGAACTCTGCGGGCAAATTTGGGCACGTCGGGTTCAAAGAACGTTTCGCCCGTGATTTGTCCTCTCGCGACAATTGTCACAGAAATTGGAAGGCGGTCGATTAGGCACCCCATAAAGGCGTGGCCGGCCTCGTGATAAGCGGTTTCAATCTCCTGCATCTGACGGATGCCCCACTGACCGGCAAAACCTAAACCAACTGCAGCCTCAAATCTCGCCCGACGATGCGCGCGGCGCGCTGGAGGCTTTCAATCGTGGCGCTGCCATTGTCGGGATCGAGCAGGCGGTCGAGCTGGGCGCGGCTGGTGTTCATCAGCTCGGCCATGCGCTGCTTGGTGATGCGCTTCTTTTTCATCTCGCTGGCAAGCTGGCGGGCCACCACCGCCTTGATGGCGCCTGCGGTGACGTCCTCGCGAAGGCCTTCTTCGTCGAGCCAGCTTTCGAAGCTCGATCCTACGTGCGGGTTTTTTCGTGCCAGAATTTTTCGTGCCGGATTCTTTACTGCCATGACTTCACCTGTTTCAATCGTTCGCGCGCCAGCGCCAGATCGTCGGACGGCGCTTTGCGTCCCTTCTTGATGATGGCGTGCAGCGCTATCAGCGCGCCCTCATGAAATCCGATGAAGACCCGCGCCTCGCGCTTGCTTAGCAGCGACGAGCGGACCTCCCATAACCCGCCGTTCAGCGGACGGCACAGCGGCATGCCGACCGGCCAGCCGAACTGGACCTTGGCGATGTCGCGCCCAAGCGTCCGTTTGTCTTCGCGCGACAATTCATTCAGCCATTCGCGCACCGGCTCCCGGCCTGCCGCC
>JAQSCR010000613.1 GCA_029945495.1 Pseudolabrys sp.
CGGGCCGGTATCGGGCGGTGATTGCAGCCTTTTTGTTAAGCAGCCCGCTAAACCCTTGCGACCGCGTCAGTTTGTCATGATATCGTGCTGGTGAGCAGCCTGCAGGCAGGTTTGGCGGCTCAAGTCCGGTGCTTTTCGAGGCAATTTCGACATGATGCCCACGCGGCCCGATCTCCCGCGCATGCAGAAGCAGGCCCTGACCCGGGCGCCGCTCGAGCGGCCTGTCGGCAATTCGCCGCAAACGGTTGAAAAACAAGCCCAATCCCGCAAGCCGCAGATGATGCGGCAATACGATCTGATCGAGCGGGTGAAGGCCTACAATCCAAACACCAACGAGGCGCTGCTCAATCGCGCCTATGTCTACGCCATGAAAGCGCATGGCGATCAGCGGCGCGCCTCGGGCGACCCGTATTTTTCGCACCCGATCGAGGTCGCGGCGATTCTCACCGACCTCAAGCTCGACGACTCGACCATTGCCGCGGCACTTCTGCATGACACCATTGAGGATACCGCGGCCACGCGTGCCGAGATCGACCAACTGTTCGGGCATGACATCGGCGTCCTGGTCGAAGGCCTGACCAAGCTCAAAAAGCTCGATCTGGTCACCAAGGAAGCCAAGCAGGCCGAGAACCTGCGCAAGCTGTTGCTCGCCATCGCCGACGACGTGCGCGTGCTGTTGGTCAAGCTGGCCGACCGTCTGCACAACATGCGCACGCTCGACTACATGCCGGCGGCGGCGCGCCGCCCCACTGCCGCGGAGACCCTGGAAATCTCTGCGCCGCTGGCCGGCCGCATGGGCATGCACGAGATGCGCGAGGAACTCGACGACCTGGCGTTCCGTGAACTTTATCCGGACGCCTATCAGGTGGTGACCGCCCGGCTGGCGGCGCTCGCCGACCGCAACGTGCAACTGATTTCGGAAATCGAACAGCAGCTCACCAAGAAGCTTGCCGACCGCGGCATCCAGGCGCGCGTCACCGGACGTGCCAAGCGCGCTTATTCGATCTGGCGCAAGATGGAACGCAAGTCGGTCGGCTTCGAACAACTGTCCGACATTTTCGGTTTCCGCGTCCTCGTCAACACGCCGGCCGATTGCTACCAGGCGCTCGGTATCGTGCATACGACCTGGCCGATGGTGCCGGGACGCTTCAAGGATTACATCTCAACTCCCAAAGCCAACGAATATCATTCGTTGCACACTACGGTCATCGGGCCGGGCAAACAGCGCGTCGAGCTGCAGATCCGCACTGTCGAGATGCACGAGATCGCCGAATACGGCATCGCCGCGCACGCGCTCTACAAAGACGGCGTCGGCTCCCCGACCGAATTGCTGTCGCGCGAGTCGACGGCTTACGCTTGGCTGCGGCGGACCATCGAACTCTTGGCGGAAGGCTCAAACCCGGAAGAGTTCCTCGAGCACACCAAGCTGGAGCTGTTCCACGACCAGGTGTTCTGCTTCTCGCCCAAGGGCAAGCTGATCGCGCTGCCACGCAAGGCGACGCCGATCGATTTCGCCTATGCGGTGCACACCGACGTTGGCAACACCGCGATCGGCTGCAAGATCAACGGCAAGATCGCGCCACTCACCTCCGAACTCGGCAATGGTGACGAGGTCGAGATCCTGGTGTCGAAGGCGCAATTGGCGCCGCCAGCGGCGTGGGAGTCGCTGGTCGTCACCGGCAAGGCGCGGGCGTCGATCCGCCGCGCCACCCGCACCGCGGTGCGCGTGCAATATGCCGGCCTCGGCCGGCGCATCGTCGAACGGCTGTTCCAGCGCGCCAAGATGACCTATTCGGACGAGAAGCTGACCGGGGCGCTGCCGCGGCTGGCGCGCTCGTCGCTGGAAGAAGTGATGGCCGCGGTCGGCCGCAGCGAGTTGAAAGCCTCCGACGTCGCGCGCGCGATGTATCCCGACTACAAGGAAGAACGCGCCGCCGCCATGGCGGTGAAGCCGAAGTCGGAGAGCGGCTGGTTCGGTCTCAAGAAGCTCACTTCGGTCAAGTTCAAGGTGCCGGGCAGCGAAACGGTCGGCCCGGCGATCCCGATCCGCGGCATCAATGGCGATCTGCCGGTGCGCTTCGCGCCCGAGGGCGGCGCGGTGCCGGGCGACCGCATCGTCGGCATCGTCTCGCCGGGCGAGGGCATCACCATCTATCCGATCCAGTCGGCGGCGCTCGCCGACTTCGAGGACAAGCCGGAGCACTGGCTCGACGTGCGCTGGGATTCGGAGGAAAGCGTGCCGCGGCGGTTTCCGGCGCGCATCACGGTGCAGTCGGCCAACGAGCCCGGTTCGCTGGCGCAGATCACCCAGGTGATCGCCGAGCATGACGGCAATATCGACAATATCCGTATGACCCGGCGTGCGCCTGACTTCACCGACGTTGCCATCGATCTCGAGGTCTATGACCTCAAGCATCTCACCGATATCATCGCGCAGTTGCGGGCCAAGCCGATGGTAGCGAAGGTGGAGCGGGTGAATGGGTAGCCGAATGATCCCGAAAAGCATGTCCTCGACCGTGATCGGGGATGGGAACCGGTTTTCGGATAAGATCATGCGGGGTGAAAAATGACCATTCGTCTGGGCGTCAACATCGATCACGTCGCCACTGTCCGCAATGCGCGCGGCGGGCTGCTGCCCGATCCGGTGCGCGCGGCCAAGCTGGCGATTACGGCGGGCGCCGACGGCATCACCGCGCATCTGCGCGAAGACCGCCGCCATATCCGCGACGACGATATCGCGCGGCTGAAAGCCGAGATCGATAAGCCGCTCAATTTCGAAATGGCGGCGACGCAGGAAATGCTCGGCATCGCGCTCAAGACAAGGCCGCATGCCTGCTGCATCGTGCCGGAGAAGCGCAGCGAGCGCACCACCGAAGGCGGCCTGGATGCCGCCGGGCAACAGACCGCGCTCAAGCCGGTGGTGCATGCGCTCAAGCATGCCGGCATCCGCGTCTCGCTGTTCATCGCGGCGCAAGCCTCGCAGTTCGAGGCGGCGGCGGCTTTGGGCGCCGACATTGTCGAAATCCACACCGGCGCCTGGTGCGATGCGCTGAGTGAGGGCCGCGCCGCGCAAGCGGAAGCCGAATGGAAATCGATCGTTGACGGCGCGGCCTTCGCCTCCAGCCTGGGGCTGGAAGTGCATGCCGGCCACGGTCTCGATTACGCCAGCGCCGAGGAGATCGCGGCGCTGCCGCAGATCGTCGAGCTCAATATCGGCCATTTCCTGATCGGCGAGGCGATCTTCGAGGGCCTGCCGGAAACCGTCTCCTTCATGCGCGCGGCGATGGCGCGCGGCCGCAAGTCCATCAAGTCGACTAAGCCATGATTATTGGTTTGGGCTCCGATCTCTGCGACGTGCGGCGCATTGCCAAGTCGATCGAGCGCTTCGGCGACCGCTTTCTCAACCGCATCTTCACGCCGGCCGAACGCGCCAAGGCGGAGCGGCGCGCCAACCGGGCGGAAACCTACGCCAAGCGCTTCGCCGCCAAGGAGGCCTGCTCGAAGGCGCTCGGCACCGGCATGCGGGCAGGCGTCTTCTGGCGCGACATGGGCGTGGTCAACCTGCCGTCCGGCCGGCCGACCATGCGGCTGACCGGCGGCGCGCTCGCCAAGCTGCAGGCGATGCTGCCGCCAGGCCACGCGGCCCGCATCGACGTGTCGCTGACCGACGAGGGGCCGCTGGCCCAGGCCATCGTCATCATTTCGGCCGTTCCGGCGGGCCCGCCGGGATCGCCGGACTGAGACAATTACCGAGCCGCGCCAAATACTTATACAATAGTTTCGGCGATCTTCATTGCGCGGCGCGGACCTTCCCGCTACAAGACCGGCGGGGCGGCTATGTCGGTTTTTGGCGACATTTTTGGGACGAAAGGCCGATGAGCGTGACATCCGGTACCAAGCGGAAAGAAGGCGGCGTCGGCGAGACGATCCGCGTGATTTTTCATGCGTTGATCATTGCCCTGGTGATCCGAACGTTCCTGTTCCAGCCGTTCAATATTCCATCCGGCTCGATGAAGGCGACTCTGCTGGTCGGCGACTACCTGTTCGTGTCGAAATATTCATACGGCTACAGCCAGTTCTCGCTGCCTTTGTCGCTGCCGCTGTTTTCCGGGCGCGTTCCTGGCGGCTTTCTGCCGGAGCGCGGCGATGTCGTGGTGTTCCGCCTGCCCAAGGATACCTCGACCGATTACATCAAGCGCGTGATCGGACTGCCCGGCGACAAGATCCAGGTCGCCGACGGGATCGTCAGCATCAACGGCGTGCCGGTCAAGCACGAGCGGATCGCCGACTTCATCGAGACCGAGGAAGGCACGCATGACGCGCCGATCAAGCGCTGGAAGGATACGCTGCCGAACGGGGTCAGCTACCAGACGCTCGATCTGGTCGATAACGGTTTTGCCGACAACACCCAAGTATACACGGTGCCGGCCGGCCACTATTTCATGATGGGCGACAACCGCGACAACTCGACCGACAGCCGTTTCAGTCAGGTCGGCTTCGTGCCGCTCGAGAATATCGTCGGCAAGGCGCAGATCATTTTCTTCTCTGTCTATGAAGGCGAACGGGCCTGGCAATTCTGGCGCTGGCCGTTCGCGGTGCGCTGGAACAGGCTGTTCACGATTGTCCGATGAGCCGTAGTAAGGTCAAAGACCGCGCCGCGCTCGAAGAACGGATTGGTTACAGTTTCGCCGACAAGGCGTTGCTGGAACGGGCGCTGACGCATATCTCGGCTTTGTCGGGCGGTCCGCAAAACCGCGTCTCCAGCTATCAGCGCCTTGAATTTCTCGGCGACCATGTGCTCGGCCTGGTTATATCCGACATGCTCTATCGCGCTTTCCCGAAGGCGAACGAGGGCGAACTGTCGCGCCGGCTCGCCGATCTGGTGCGCAAGGAAACCTGCGCCGAAGTCGGCAAGGAAATGGATCTGGGGCCCGCGCTGCGTCTCGGCAATTCGGAATCGCATGCCGGCGGACGGCTGCGGACCACGATTCTCGCCGATGCCTGCGAAGGCCTGGTCGGCGCGGTGTTCATCGATGGCGGCTATGCCGCCGCCGACGCGCTGATATCGAAGTTCTGGAAAGAGCGCATGATCAAGACCGTGCGCCCGTTGCGCGACGCCAAGACCATGCTGCAGGAATGGGCGCAGGCGCGCGGCCTGCCGACGCCGGCCTACAAGGAACTGGCGCGCACCGGCCCGCATCACGATCCTGTTTTTAAAGTCGCGGTGGTGTTGCCCGACCGCCCGCAGGCCGAAGGCTCAGGGGCTTCCAAGCGCACGGCGGAGCAGGCCGCGGCGGCGGCGATGCTAGCAAGCGTCGGCGTCAAAACGGATAAAATCGATGTCCGATGACAACACGACCGATCTGCAAACCCCGGTGGGTGCCGATACCCGCTGCGGCTTCGTCGCGCTGATCGGCGCGCCCAATGCCGGCAAGTCGACGCTGCTCAACGCGCTGGTCGGTTCCAAGGTCACCATCGTCTCGCACAAGGTGCAGACCACGCGCGCGCTCATTCGCGGCATCGCGGTCGACGGCAAATCGCAGATCATCTTCGTCGACACGCCGGGCATCTTCGCGCCGAAGCGGCGGCTCGACCGTGCCATGGTGACGACGGCGTGGACCGGTGCGCACGACGCCGATCTGGTCAGCTTGCTGATCGACGCGCGCAAGGGCGTCGACGAGGAAGCCGAATCCATTCTCGAGCGCATCGCCGAGGTGAAGACGCGCAAGATTCTGATCCTCAACAAGATCGATCTGGTGCCGCGCGACAAGCTTTTGGCTCTGACCAAGATCGCCAACGAGAAGGCCAAGTTCGAGGCCACCTTCATGATCTCGGCGCTGACCGGCGATGGCGTGCACGACCTCAAGCAATGGCTGGCCGAACGGATGCCGCTGAGCCCCTGGCTTTATCCGGCCGATCAGATGTCGGACGCGCCGATGCGTCAGCTCGCCGCCGAAATCACCCGCGAGAAGCTGTTCGAGCGCCTGCACCAGGAACTGCCGTACCACTCGACGGTCGAGACCGAGAGCTGGAAGGAACTGCGCAACGGCGAAACCCGCATCGAGCAGACGATCTATGTCGAGCGCGAAAGCCAGCGCAAGATCGTCATCGGCAAAGGCGGCCAGACCTTGAAGGCTATTGGCGAAAGCGCGCGCCGCGAAATCGTCGATATCCTCGAGCACAAGGTGCACCTGTTTTTGTTCGTCAAGGTGCGCGAGGGCTGGGGCGACGATCCCGAACGCTACCGCGCCATGGGGCTGGAGTTTCCGAAGGAGTAATTATTCTGTCATTCCGGGGCGCGCGATAGCGCGAACCCGGAATCCAGACACTCACGCTCTCGTGCGTTCCTCTGGATTCCGGGTTCGCTCGCTTTGCTCGCGCCCCGGAATGACAGGTACACTGCTTACCAAATGATTCCGGCTTACATTTATGCAATGGACCGATGAAGGCATCGTGATCGGCGTCAGACGGCACGGGGAGGCGAGCGCCATCCTCGAGCTGATGACGCGCGAGCACGGCCGCCATCTCGGCATGGTGCGCGGCGGCTTCGGCACCCGCATGAAGCCGATCCTGCAGACCGGCAACAGCGTCAGCGCCTCGTGGCGGGCGCGGCTCGACGAGCATCTCGGCAATTACACGGTCGAGCCGATGCGGCAGCGTGCGTCGGATTTTTTTGGCGCCTCGCATGCCATCTACGGCGTCACCCATCTGGCGGCCTTGATGCGGCTTCTGCCCGAACGCGATCCGCATGGCGATCTCTTCGCCGAGTTCGAGCGCATTCTCGACCGGCTGGAGGACGCCGTCTGGGCGGCGCCGATGGTGGCGCGGTTTGAATTGCAGATTCTAACCGAGCTCGGCTTCGGCCTCGACCTCGACCAATGCGCGGCGACCGGCGCCACCGGCGACCTCATCTACGTCTCGCCGAAATCGGGGCGGGCGGTGTCGCGTCTTGCCGGCGAGCCCTATGCCGACCGCATGCTGCGGTTGCCGGCCTTCATGCGCGACGGGACAGGCGATTTGGCCGGCGCGCCTGTAGGCCGCGATCTTGCCGATGGCTTTGCGCTGACCGGATTTTTCCTGTCGCGCCATGTGCTGGAGCCCCGCGGGCAGGTCTTTGCCGACGAGCGCATGCACTTCATCGCCGCGCTGACGCGGGCCCTGCCGAACGTCGCGTAAGCGGCGCATGGCCCCGAAAAGTGGGTACCGGTTTTCGGACAAGGCCATGCGCGCCTTAAGAGGCGCTCAAAAGAAAACCGGCCCGGCTTTTGGCCGGACCGGTTGAAGCGTGTGCCGTATCAGATTACCAGCCGCGGCGGCAGACGCGCTCGATGTGGCAGCGGCGGCCCCACGGACCACGGCGGCAGACACGGACCGCACGGCAGTGACGCCGTCCGCCGTAATACTGCACGTCCTGGACCAGCGAGCCTTCGACGGCGCTCGACAGGCCCGATATCGGGGCGGCGTTCGCCGCCGGAATACCGGCCAATCCAACGCCTAGGCCGAACAGAGCCGACAGAATAATCATGCGCATGTGCACTTCCTCCAGTTAGGGTTCGAGCGGTGCACGGATCGGGAGTGATCCGCACGTCTCAAACCTC
>JAQSCR010000614.1 GCA_029945495.1 Pseudolabrys sp.
ATCAATACCGAGACACGCAAGCACCGAAGCACTCAGGCCGAGATCATCGCCCAATGCTTCCAGCGCGAGCCGGTTGTTCACCGGCAATTGAATTTCCAGGAGCGCTGTCTTGTTGCCCATTGGATCAAAGCCCCTTCCCGAATTACGACAGCGCCGTCAGACGCGACTCATTCCAGAGGGCGAGCACGTCCTGCTCCGTAAGCGCGTCTTGTATTTTGCAGTTAGGACCGCCGATCTCATTCGCCCGCTCTCCGGCCAGCGTCAGCCAGCGGCCAATGTGCGCCCTGAGCTTTGGTTGGTCTGCGAGAATGAGTAGTGCGGCACTCTTCTCATTCTCCGCTTCGGCCGGCCACGGAAATTCCATGAGCGGTAAATTGTGTTCGATCCACCAATCGGGATCGCAGAGTTTCAGTAGGGTCGCCATTAGAAACCTGACCCGATGAACAGCGACGCGATGCCGGCGGCGGCCTTGATCCCGCCGGTTATCCATCCATTGCGCTCGGCGTCGCCTGCCATGCTCTCCTCCTCGCTCGCCGCATAGCGAGCTGTGGTGGCCATGGTCGAGTAGGCTTTCGACTGCTCATCAAAACCGGCCTCGGTAATGAGCCCTTGCTGCCCAACGATCTGATGCGTGAGGGCACCCTGCGCCGCGCCCATGCGCAGGATATCCAGCCCGCTGCCGCTCATCTGAAAGCCTGCGCCAGCGACATCGGCCTCCGTCCGTCCGAGGCCAAGATATGTTTCGCGCTCTGTCTGCATTTCTTTAACTGCTGTCGACTGCTTCGTGAACTCCGAGTTTTGCGCCGCAAGTATCGAGGCAAGATCATAGTTCGTCGCCTCGGCTAGATCGCCCTGCGCTTTGAGTTTTAGCCCGCGCCCCGTCGCCTGACCGCCGAGAATGTCCCCAACCGCGCCAGCGAGGTTGCTCACATTTGAAGCCCCGTAACTTGGCTTACTCAAGCCAAGCGAACTTCTTTTTGTGTCGGGGTTAATCCAATTGCCTAAGATGTCGGTTGCCATCTGTTCGGTCCCTATCTGCCGGCTGACGGGATGGCGCGCCGGCGTGAGTAATGCTGCTGCACGATCTGCGTCGCGTCGGGATCCACCTCGACCCGAAGCCGTAAGCCGAGCGACCAGAGCAATTGCCACAAACTCTCGTTGACGACCGTTCGGACTTGACCGGGGCCAAGAATTTTTGAGGCATAGCCGGCCGTGAATCCGGCAACGTCGTCGATTTGCATGCGCGTCGACTGTAGCTCTACCGCACGCGAGCGCGTGATCTCTAGCAACTCGATTTTGCTGCGGACGATGGCGCCGGTCATGCTAGGGGTCCGTCGACAAGTGCGGCACACGCCCGCAGACGCAGGGCCAGCGGCGCATCGGCGCCAGCAATTTTCTCGACCGCCATCAGCAGCGCTGCCGCATCAGGATTAGTGTCGGCCTCACCATCGAGCGCGCGCAGCG
Organism: Pseudolabrys sp.; assembly: GCA_029945495.1. Classification (GTDB taxonomy): domain Bacteria; phylum Pseudomonadota; class Alphaproteobacteria; order Rhizobiales; family Xanthobacteraceae; genus Pseudolabrys. The sequence continues at coordinate 1,465 of JAQSCR010000614.1, forward strand.
CGCCTTCCATCAAATCCGCGACGCGATCGCCCGCGCGCGGGTGAGATCGAAGGTCGCCCACGATCTTCTCGATCCGTGACGACAGCCGCGCCGTAAAGTGAATCGCCATTTCGGTATCCCGTTTAGTGGAGGAAATTTACTCGCGTCGAACTTTCGAGCAACGCACTCAGTGCGCTACAACTCACAGGGACCGGAATTCCAAAATCGAGGCCCGGCCAAAATTTTCAAAGGCTGCCGCGAAAGCGAGAGGACACCTCATAGATAACGCGAGCGCTGGAACTCGGGGGTACCCCACCCACCCGCCGGGTACATTTGGTGCCAGGCTGCTGTGTTGCGCGGCGATCAGCATTCGCAAAGCGATCGGCATCCGCGAGACCGGCAAGGCCGGCGGTGCGAGCGGTAACAATGGTAACGACGTTACTAAACACGTGGTGCGCAACGGGTGTTGGGCCCAAGCTTGGGTCCGGTGCACCCGCACAAACACATATGGTGCTGAAACGACAATGCTTTATTGGTCGAAAGCACCGGTTTGATCCTTCGGTGCCGTTCAATGAGGTATCAGGCGCGGTCGTGACCCTCGACCGATCGCACACGATATTTTTTGTTACCTCGTGTGAGACACGATAAAGGTCTTTCGCCTGCTCTGCTTTATTCATCTTCCACCTCGTCTATGCCGCAAAATCGTTCTTCCGAGCGGGCCGTCGCGTGGCCCGTCAGGGCCAAAGCAAAGGCCCCGAGGCCTAGCTTGTGGCACTAGGGGGTGTGGGGGTTCAGGCGCCCCCCTTTCATGCCCCTTCACGCCACTTCAGGCCCCCCCTTCAAGCGGGGGTTAGCGCCCCCTTCAAGCGGGGGTTCAGGCCTTTTGATCGAGGTTCAGGCCCCTTCAGGCCCCTCCGATGAGGACATTGGTTCTGTCCGCACAAGCTTCCGCTTGTCGTCAGATGGCTTGCCGTCCGGCACCACTTTGATCACGCCACGCTGAAGTAGCCGCTCCATAGCGGATGCGTACGCGGCTTTGGCTACGCCTTTGCCAGTTGGGTGGTCCGCAAACACATGGGCTGCGCCTGATCGCGAAGTCGTCTCGCGAACGGGGCGGCCCTGCGCGGTGAACATGTCCAGCATCTGAAGAAACCGTGTGTCGATCTCCATCTCAGCAGCGCCGGAAAGCGCCTTTGGTTCGTAATGCGTCACCACCTGTACGTAGTCATCCGGGAGGTCGTCATTTCCATTGCCGAGCGATTCCCCAACCATCTTCCGCCATACGGCCTTGGTGGCAGGCGGCTGCATGTTGGCCTTGCCGTTATCAACGCGGAAATAGAACGACACTTGATCCGACGGAACGCCCACTGCCTGCGCATCGGCGCTTGCCATTCGATTGAGTACACGGGCGGATCGCACCGCGCCGATCACCGAAACTGCACCGCGGGTGTCTTCGATGCTGCGGGCATCCTGCCCTGGCTGCCCCTTGCGAAGGTGATGCACAAGCTCAACACAGGCATTTGCCCGTTCGGCAATGGCGCCGAATGCCTTCTTCACGAGGTGGTCCATACCGCCGTTATCATTCTCCGGGATATTGTGGCACGACACGAGCGGGTCAAATATCGCCACATCGATTTCCAGCGACCTGAGCGCTGAGCCAAGATGGGCCACCATCTCGTCGTCGATAAGCGGCCCACGCGGCCCGGGCGAAGCGAGATTGAGAGGTTTGTCTCTGCCGCTGTCGAGATACAACCGGCCGCCGATGTCAGATTCCGTGATCTCGTAATGCAGCATGATCGCCGCAACGCGCCGTGTGAGCTCGTCGATCGGGTCTTCTCCGTTCCAGTACCAAACGCGCAGCGGCCTGCGTACGGGCGCGCCCAAAAGAGGGCGACCGCTCGCCTGGGCAACGGCCTCAACCAGGTCGAGGCTGCTCTTGCCCATGCCGCCGGCGCCGACGGTGCACGTCACGTAGCGCCGAATGTAGTGGCGATCATATAGCCATTCGCGCGGGGGAATAGTTCTAGGGTCCCGCCAGCCATAGGGCGTCGGTGTGATCAACTTTGTGGCCTTTGGCGCGCCGGACTGGTTGGTCACAGGAATCCATGCGACTTCAAGCGCAAGATGTTGATTATCATGATGTTCGTCATGATCGGCCCGGCCGTCAGGCGCGCCAAAAGCGTCCATGTCGTCCACCAGAGGTGCGCCGTTATCCGTCGGCACATCGTCAGATGGCGGAATCCCTTCATCGCTGGTGATTGTCGCAGGCACCGCGGGCGCGGCTCGCGTGCGCGCCTGGGCGGCAAGCCAACTTGTTTTCATGGAGTTGCGGTTGTTTGGCCCTTTGTAGACAGGGTCCTTATTCCACGGCGCGTCCGGGTCGTTGGCGTCGAGTTGCGAAAAATCGGTGGTCACGGTCAGCATCCGGCGCCCCCGATCGCGAGCGCAATTGCCGCTTGAATTTCATCTTGGCCGTAGGCGGCGATTAACCCGTCGCGCGCTGCCGACGCTTGCAGATCATCGGCAGCGCCCGGCACGGTCTTGAGGCAAGCATCGATGAGGTCGCCTTGGACGCTAGCCCGCAATGCCCAGCACCGAAGCGCATGACCGAGGCGCTGTTCGTCTTGCAGATCGAGGGCGGCGCTCATTTGGCCGCCCCATCGATCAACCCCAATTCGATGGCCGTCTCGACCGCCTTGGCTATTTCCTTCGCCAGCCGCGGCAGATGCGAGACCATGCACGCAAAGCCCTTGGCTGGTTTCAGCACGCCGCGGTCGGACATGAAGGTGCGCAAGTCGAAAATGTTGGCACCCTCGTAGGTCTTGAGAGTAATCGTGATTGCGGCGCCGCTCCGGTTTTTCGACCAGCGCGCCAAAATGAGCGGCGCGTCGAGCGTCACGCGATCTGCCTGAGATTTACGATCGGTCTTGCGGTAACCGCGCTTGTGCGTTGTGGATGATCTATTTGCTGCGTTAGTCATGTGTCTCTCGGGCAAACGTTGCCGCCTAATCCGCGGCGATCAACTCAACCTCGGCGGTGACACGCCGGGGTTTTTTCGTTCGCGCTAGGCGCCGTTGAGAAGACGTTCCAGAGCCACACGGGCAACGAGCAGCCGCCGGCCGATCTTCACGGTTGGAAGCGTCCGTTCGCGCGCGGCGGCATAGCCGGACGCCCGGGATATTCCCAAGACCTTCGCCGCTTCCTCGACTGTCAGCGTGGTTCTGTCTGCAAATTCAGCCGGCAAGATGCTGCGGGCGGCAAATCCGTTGGCAATGTCTGTCATGTGTGTGCCCGTTCGGTTTGGTGTATTCGTGTTGACATTGGGCCCGAACGCGGCTTACAATAGGCCCTATAGATCGTCTTATATTGCGTGTGTAGGGGTTATGTCAAGCAACTATCTTTCGTTCCCAGTGCCAAGAGGTATTTATGAAGCAGCTAAAGGTTGCGTTCCCGGACGATCTCAGGTCTAGGATGCAGGTTTCCGCGAGTGCTAACGGTCGCAGCCTTGCAGACGAAATTCGCCGGCGTGTCGAAGAAAGCTTCGACCGCGAAAATTCCTACGATGTGCAGACGGGCGCGTTGGTGCGAGCCATCGACGATTTTGCTGCACTAATTCGGGTTGCTACCGGCCACCTATGGCACGAGCACGCGGGCGCGCATTGGGCGTTTCGCAACATGATCACCGCTCGACTCCAACGCCTGAGGCCTCAAGGTGAGCGAAGCTTCGGCGCAGGCGAACTCCCAAACGCTCGTATCGTTGCCTCGGATGATCCAGAGGCGATCGGGCATGCACTAGAGACGCTGAACTTCCACCAAAAGGCGGAGAAGTAGCTATGGCGACAAAGCGCGCTCGCGGCGACGGCGGCATCGACCAACGCGGACCTGACACCTTCCGACTGCGCTACCGGGTCAATGGCAAGCGGCACAGCGTCACCTTCCGCGGCACAATGTCGGATGCGCGTAGGGAATTGCGGCGGTTGCTGCGTTCCGGTGATACGGGTGACCATGTCGACCCGACGAAAATTACTGTGTCGCAATGGGTAGACCAGTGGATCGGTGCCGGCGCACCCGGTCGGAAAAAGAAAAAAGTCGGGCAGCGCACCTTAGAGCGATACGAGGAACTGCTGAAGGTGCACATCAAGCCAAAGCTCGGCGCCCGGCCTCTGCAAAAGCTCGCAGCGAACGAAATTGACGGCTTATATTTGGGGCTCGATGGTAGAATTGCGCCGCGAACGGCGCATCATGTGCACGTCGTTTTTAATTCGTGCCTATCGACCGCAGAGCGGAAAGGCTTGCTAAGAGCCAATCCCATGCGACGCGTTGAGCAAGTACCCTCCCCGGGTGAAAGCGATCACGGTCTGGCACTGGACGAATCCGAGCTTACAAAATTGATCGCCGGGTTTAAGGCCTCATTGGCGATGTATGCTCCTGTGGCTATCGCTGCCGCCACTGGCGTGCGACGGAATGAATTGCTGGCGTTGCGCTGGAGCGACTTCATCATCGATCAAAAGACGCTCAAGATTGAGCGGGCATTGGAGGACACAAAAAAATTCGGTATTCGCATCAAACCACCTAAGACCGTGCGCGGTTTGCGAACCCTTTCGCTCGACGAAAAAGCGGTAGCGATTCTTCTCAGGGAGAAAGAACAACATCTGCGTATCATGGCAGGCGTGGCAAATGACGCCTCGATCGACCTGTCTCTAATCCGGCTTCCGCCCGATGCATTGATCTTTCCCGCCTCACCCAAAAGAGGAAAGGACTTTTCATTCACCGTGCCCCGCGACCCCGGGTATTTCACCAAGGCTTTTGCTATCCGCGCCAAGAAACTCGGTTTTGCCGGGTTCAAATTTCACCACCTCCGCGGAACCCATGCGACCCTCCTCCTCGATCGAGGCATACCGGTGCATGTGGTGGCAGATCGGATTGGCGATGATCCGGCGGTACTCTTGCGAAATTACGCAAAACGAAAGCGTGCAAACACCGCGGACAATTCGGTTGCGGCTGCGCTCACCGCCCTTGCGGCTGGATTTCTCGGTTCATAGGCTCGATGGGTCCAATTTGGGTCCATGTTCGCATTGCGTTCGACATCGCCCTACGGTAAGCGGTTGAAATTGCTAGTAAGGAAGGGTGGCCGAGCGGTTTAAGGCACCGGTCTTGAAAACCGGCGTGCGTGCAAGGGTACCGTGGGTTCGAATCCCACCCCTTCCGCCATTTTTAATATAATATACAACAATTACAATGGTTTATATGGAGCATCTCTAAATACCCACGGCGCTACCCACGTTCAGGTAGACCGACTGAGTTGCCTTAAGCTGTGCAACCGGAACTATTTATGGTTCAACAGCTCGCCCATTTTTGCAGACCAGTAAGAATAGTCGAGCCCCAATGGTTGGACCGCAATCACCTAAAACAACCCATTTTTTGACCGACGATCCTTCGTCAACTGACGAGTTTGGACCGCACTCACGTTTGGCTAGGCTGATTCGAGACGAGATAGCCGACGCAACGAATGGCAGAACAATTGCGCTAGTCGGCGAATGGGGCAGCGGAAAGTCGACAACGGTTAAATTGTTAGAGCAAGAACTCGTCGGCTTACCTATACAAGGGATTAAGGCTCACATCTTTCCATACGACGCGTGGTCGCATCAAGGTGACCCGCTTCGCCGCTCGTTTCTCGACGATCTAATCACGTTCCTGAAAGAGAAAGAGTTGATTTCGCCTGATGAGGCAAAAAAAGCAACTCAGGCAGTGTGGAATCGACAAGAAATTACGGAAACAACTAGCGAGCCAGTTTTAAGAACGCATGCAAAGTTGCTGTTTCTATTTCTTGCGTTTGTACCAATCGGAATGCGGCTGTTTGATTTTCCCGTTGATGCTGAAGTTGAAGATGTTTTTTCGATCCGCAATCTTATCGCTCTGGCTATGATGTCTTCTTTCCTATTTCTGCTCGGTTTTTTTGCTTTAATCAACAATTCAAAACATACGCAATTGCGGCGTTATTTGTTTGGTGTGACGGAGGACGATAAATCATTCTCCGTATTTTCGTTTTTTTTCGAAAAGGTGTCTGGAAAAATAGAACGCAAATTTATTAATACTCCAGCGGATTCGATCATAGAGTTCAAA
>JAQSCR010000615.1:0-4186 GCA_029945495.1 Pseudolabrys sp.
ACCGGCGGCGTCCCGGCGATCATCACAATCTCGTCGGCGGGCGGGAGCTGCATCACCTCGCCGGGCGTGAGAAGGGGCCGCGCCGTCTCCGAACGCGAGACCATCAGATGGCCGAGCCATGGTGACAGCCGGTGGCCGGCATAGTTTTTCATCGCCTTCATTTCGGTCGCGGTGCCGAGGGCGTCGGACACGCGCTTGGCGGTGCGTTCATCATTGGTGGCGAAGCTGACGCGCACATGGCAATTGTCGAGGATCGAGTTGTTCGCGCCATAAGCCTTCTCGATCTGGTTCAGCGACTGCGCGATGAGAAAGGCTTTCAGACCATAGCCCGCCATGAAAGCGAGGGCTGACTCGAAGAAGTCGAGGCGGCCCAGCGCCGGAAACTCGTCGAGCATCATGAGGACGCGGTGGCGGCGGCCTTTGGCGTGAAGATCTTCGGTCAGACGTCGGCCGATCTGGTTTAGCACGAGGCGGATCAGTGGCTTGGTCCGAGAGATGTCGGAGGGCGGCACGACGAGGTAGAGTGTCGCGGGACTGGCGTTCTCAATGAGATCGGCAATGCGCCAGTCGCAGCGGCGCGTGACCTCCGCGACGACTGGATCGCGGTAAAGACCCAGGAACGACATGGCGGTGGAGAGCACACCGGAGCGTTCATTGTCAGATTTGTTGAGCAGCTCGCGCGCTGTCGAGGCGACGACAGAGTGCGGACCTTTTTCACCCAGATGGGGCGTCGTCATCATCGCCTTCAGCGTCGTCTCGATCGGGTGTTTCGGATTGGAGAGGAAGGCGGCAACGCCGGCGAGCGTCTTGTCGGCTTCGGCATAGAGGACATGGAGGATCGCACCGACGAGGAGCGAGTGGCTGGTCTTCTCCCAATGGTTTCGTTTTTCGAGCGAGCCTTCCGGATCGACCAGCACATCGGCGACGTTCTGGACGTCGCGTACCTCCCATTCGCCGCGCCGGACTTCGAGCAATGGATTGTAAGCCGAGGATTTTGGATTGGTTGGATCGAACAGCATCACGCGGCCATGCTGCGCGCGGAAGCCAGCAGTGAGCTGCCAGTTCTCGCCCTTGATGTCGTGGACGATGGCCGATCCCGGCCAGGTGAGCAGGGTCGGGACGACGAGGCCCACCCCCTTGCCGGATCGTGTCGGGGCAAAGCACAGCACATGCTCCGGGCCATCGTGACGGAGGTAGTCGCGGTCCAGCTTGCCGAGCACGACGCCGTCCGGACCAAGCAGCCCCGCCGCTTTGATCTCACTGCGTGCGGCCCAGCGGGCCGAGCCGTAGGTCTCTGCGTTCTTGGCTTCTCTGGCGCGCCACACTGACATCGCAATCGCAACCGGGATCGAGATCAAGCCGCCGGACACAGCGATGTAGGCGCCATCAAGAAAGATCGACGGTGCATAAGCGTCAAAGGAGAACCACCACCAGAAGAAGGCGGGCGGGTAATAGACGGGCCACCCCAACACGGTGAACCAGGGTGCGCCAAGCTGCGATTGAAAACCGAGTTGCCATGCCGTCCATTGGGTCGCCGCCCAGATCATGATGAGCACGATCAGGAAGACGACGATGATCTGGCCCCAGAGAATTCTTGTTGCAGGCATATTTTTTTCCTTTCTTGGCGGAGGTGACGATGGCCTCTCGTTACAGGCCGAGATCGCGTTTTCGCCCCAAGCTCCACTCGATGCCGCCGCTGCCGCTGGCTACGCCGGAGAGATGCTGGCCGAGCTTCTTCTCAAGCGGCGGTGACCAGGGCACGAGCCGGAATCCGAGTCCGTCATCGATCATGGCGAAGCGACCCGACGCGAGGGTGAGGCGCTGGCGATAGGTGCCGGCGACCTGGTCTCCGGCGGCAGCCTTGATGTGCGGCAATCCCGTTTCCGCCGAGAGTCTGGCCCCGACGACATCCAGCTCACGCTTGCGAAGCGTGTCGAGAAGGTCACGGGCAAAGATGATGCGCTGGCCCTGCCTGCGAGCGAGACCATCGTGTGCGAGATGCTCGGCCCGCGCGCTCATTGCGTCGCGCACTTCGCGACCGAAGCCACCCATCGACATCGGCATGGCATCGCGTTCGACGAGGCGATGATCGAGCCATGTGGCGCCCGGTGCGGTGATCTGTCGGTTGAGGTCGAAGTCCGAGCGGTTGGCGAGCACAAGTGTTGGCCGTTGATCTTGAGGCCCGCCGAAGCGACGCACCTCGACGATGCCGCCGATCGGCGAGGAATGCTCGAAGGCTTCGAGGCCCCGGAACCTGATATGGTGAGCGCGGCCGTCGGTGCCGTCGATCACGGCATAAGCCTCGCCGGTCAGCTCATCGTGCAGGCCTTTGTCGACAAGGCGGCCGATGATCGGCGAGCCCGGGCTTCCGGCGTCGATTACATAGTCGGCGAACCCGCGATCCTGGCCGCGCTCGGTGAAAGCGCGGTGCATGGTCTTGATGATGTCGCCACGCATTCCGAGGTCGCGTAAGGCTCGTTCTGCCTCAAGACCCACCATCCATTCGCCGGGACTGGCCGCTGTGGCGAGGCCCATCTTCTCGAGGTGCTGGAGGCGGCCGACCATGAGACGCCGGGTCTCGGGATCGGACGCGCCGACATTCTCGGGCCGCAGGTCGATATGTCCGGTCTCATCGGCGGCGATACGGATCTCGACGTCGAGACGCGTCCAGCGCTCTGCAGAAATCTCCTTCGCAAGCGCGTTGCTGATTTCGTGCTCGGGCTTTGGACCGAGTTCGATGGAGACTAAATCCTCGGCGCGCGAACGCAGGCCGCGGCTGATATAGTCGCGCGAGATCACAAGATCGGCGCCCGCCTGATCGACGCCGCGCACGATGAGATGAACGTGCGGGTTGTCAGTGTTCCAGTGATCGACGGCCACCCAGTCGAGCCGCGTACCGAGGTCGGCTTCCATCTGCGTGGCCAGATCACGGGTGAAGGCCCGCAAGTCTGTCATCTCGCCAGCGTCTTCGGGCGAGACGATGAAGCGGAAATGATGGCGGTCGTCCTTACTCCGCTCGGCAAACCCTGCGTCGTCGGCGCGGTCACTACCGGCGTCGAACATCGCGGCCTTCTCCCCGTCGCGGGTGACACCGTCGCGCTTCAGATAGGACAGGTGAGCGGCAAGTGGCGCTGAACGAAAAGCCCGACCCTGATGACGGGCGATGCGGGCTTTGACCACGACGCGGCGGGAGGAACTGAACAGGCGTGCCCGGCTGAAGCTGATCCGTCCGCGCCCAAAACTGGAGCGGCCATAGCTGGAAGCGCCTCTGCCTGGAGATGATTGCCCGGAGGTATGACCGGCTCTCTTGGCGGCACGCAGCACCTGGTTGATGAAGCTTTTCTGCTTTGGCGCACGGGTGCTGCGGATGCGCCCTGGCCGCACACGGAAATCGTTGTCGCCCTTGCTCATGACAGGCCTTCCGAAAGGCCCGATTGACGTACAGTGCCGGAACCATCGTTGAATTCATGGGGAAATATCCAATGAGCGGCACGCTCCCCGACCGAACGGCACGCCGAAACACACGCCATTTCAATGGCTTGTGGTTCGACTGGCGAGCCTCTTTTATCTAGCCGTCGGTTGGTCGTGCTGCCCTTTCTGACCCAACTCCATGCCTTTCTCCCACCATGACGCGCCATTCCCGCCGATCCTGCGAATGTGTGCATCACAGACCTCCAGAGCCGGATCGCGCCACGAACAGGCCATTCGCCTGCGGTGCGATGCCGGAAACATCGCGTGCCGACGCGGCCTCCAGTGCGACATTGGATGGGCGGTCCGATTGCGCAGGATTGGTAGCGGACGTGCGCTCGCTGCGTGCAACGAACAGCGGCGCAGTGGCCCAGCTTATGCGCGCTACCGTTGGCGTGACGACCGGTTCGCCGACCTCGCCGTCGCTAACTGACGGCGCGAGCATGGCGACATAGGCGCGGGTTTCAGCAGGCAGTGCGCGGGCGCCTGCGAGAGAGTTTTCGTAGCGGCCGGGGCCGGCATTGTAGGCCGCAAGGAAGCCGGGCGACCCGTAACGGTCGTACATTTCGCGCAGGTAAGCTGCACCTGCGAGAATATTGTCGTGCGGGTCGAACGGGTCGTTACCAAGACCGTGACGGAGGCGCAGGTTCGACCAGGTGGCGGGCATGATCTGCATCAAGCCCATTGCGCCGACGGGTGAGATGGCACGCTCGTCCCC
>JAQSCR010000615.1:4198-7554 GCA_029945495.1 Pseudolabrys sp.
AACGTGCATGACGGCGCGTATCCACGCGACGGGAACGCCAAAACGCTGTGCAGCTTCCGCGATATGGGCGGCGTAGCGATCGACCGCTGTGAGACGGCTCACGCTCGCGTCACGAGCCGATGCAGGTAGCGCCGGTACGACGGTCGAAAGGATGCCGGAAAGGAGGAGGAGTGCAGCCCTGTGGGTGGTGCCCTGACGTCCACGGGGAGCGGCATGGTGCGGCCGGTTGCGTGAGACTGTCATCGGCTCAGTCCCGCTCGCCGCGCTTTGGCGGACGGTTCCAGGTCAGCACCCACGCGCCTTTGTCGTCGCCGGACTGGAACAGGTTGGCGCGGATCGGCTGCGTGAAGACGGGATCGTCAAGCAGCAACGAGACATATTCACCGGCTTTCTCGCCAGTGCGTTTCCAGGCGGCGCCAATTTCTGGGCCAACTTCCGGACCGTCGTCAGATCCAAGATGGATGCGGTAATCGGGCGCATTCTCGGCGTCGGATGGATCGGCGGGTGTGAGAACCAGTTCGGCAGCGAGCGTGAGGGTTCGGATGTTGCCGGAATAACCGGATTTGGTGCGGGTGAACTGACCGATCTGCGTCATGGGAAGGCTCCTTTCGTTGCGGTTGATGAGAGGTTGGCGCGTCAATCACCGCGTTCGTGCGCGCCATTCGAAGCGGTCATCGCCGTCTTCGTCGGTGTAGAGCGGGACAGCGCGGCCGATGATCGTTGCGGTAGGGATTGGCCCGAAATATCGCCCATCGAGGCTGTCGTGGATTTGGGCATTCATGAGGAAAATCTCGCTTGTCCCGATGCGGCGACAGCCCTGCCAGACGGGCAAAGCGCGTCCGATCCGATCCCGCTCCAGCGCGTCGCCCATAGGAACGCCGTCAACCGTGACGGTGCGTCCGCTGCGACAGACCTCTTGTCCGGGTATTCCGGCGACGCGTTTCATCAATGGGACGCCGCGCGGTAGATAACCGCGTTCGGCGAGGAAACTCGCCAGCGGCTCTGGTGCATCGACCGCGACGAGGTCGCTCACCTCGAGCCGTTTCGATGGGCCAATCGAATAGAGCCCGATCGGTGTGCTGGCCGAAGCGTTCCAGATCAGTTTCGGCGTGATATGCAAGAACGACAAACCCGCTATGGCCAGCATGGCGAAATACGTCGTCATGACGTAACCGAAGCGGGTCATGGTTCGGCCCTCCGGCGTTTGAAGAACGCCCGATGTTGCTCGACCGTGTAGGGACGCGGTTCATGGCCAGCGATGAGGCGGTTGTGAACATGCCGCCAGTGATCGGGCGACACGTCGGTCGGATCGACACCGAGCGCCTCGATGGCGTCGATTATCTGGAGGACACGCTCAACCTTGGGCCAGCCGTCGATCTTGAGGAGAATGTCTCCGCCTGGACGCACGAACGGCAGCGTCTGATAGGGCTCGCCCGGTGACACCGCGCGCACGATGTCAATGCGCGAGACGATCGTGCCGAAGTCGTTGGAGGCCCAGCGGACGAAGGCAAAGACGGCGCCAGGCCGGAAAGAGAGGATGCGACGGCGGCGATCGAGAATCTGTTCGTGGGCCTTCTGGCCGAAGCGAATCCAGTGCTCGGACTTCTTTTCGTACCACCCCAGTTCGACATGGGTGAGGGTATCGGATGGACATGCGGACGGCACGGGGCCGCCGCGCACGCGGGGAGCCGCGTTGCCGGTCATGGGGTATATCCTTCAGTCGGTGGGAAATGCTCGCGGAGCAGTTCGCGCAGCATGTCGGCGACGGTGACGCCGTTTTTGAACGCTGCGATCTTGGTCCGGGCGCGCAGCTCGGGCGTGACGTCGATGGTTAGGCGGGCGGTATACTGGTTAGCGTCAGCGCCGCGCGACGCGGGCGCGGCGGACGCCTTGATCCAGCTCTCGGGATTTGCGGGGCGGGCGGCGAAGCCGCGTTTCGGAGATCGCTCGTTCATCGCGCGATGCTCCCGATTTCAGCGGTCAGCGCTGCGATCTCGCGAGCGGCGGGACCGTCCTCATCGACCTCGAAGACGAGCCGTCCGGTCTGCGCGGTGTCGGCGAAGATGACGCGCTGACCAATCCGAGATGCCAGCAGCGGTGGATCGTGATCGGCCAGTGTCTCGGCGGTCTCACGGGCGATGATGGTGCGCGCGCCGCAACGGTTGAGCACGAAACGCGCGGTAAGCTGAGGGCGGTAGATTTTCGCTTCGGCAAGGAGCGAGAGTATTTCGGCCGATGCCCAGCCATCGAACGGCGACGGTTGCACCGGGATCAGCACGAGATCCGCGGCGAGCAAGGCTGAGCGCATCAGCGCTGCGACGCGCGGCGGTCCATCGATGATAACATGATCGACATTGCGGGCGATCTCGGGCGCTTCGCGGTGCAAGGTATCGCGCGCCAGTCCGACGACGCCGAACAGGCGGGAGCCGCCTTCACGCACGCGTTGCTGCGACCAGTCGAGTGCTGAGCCTTGCGGATCGGCATCGATCAGCGTGACGCGCTTTCCTCGCCTGGCCCACTCTCCGGCGAGATGCAGCGCCAGCGTCGTCTTGCCGACGCCGCCTTTCTGGTTGAGGAGGGCAACGATCATCGTGCCGCTCCCGTTCCGGTTCCGAGAGGCAATAGCGGCGTATCTGAGGTATCGGCAGGCGTCTTTGCGGATGATCCGTGCAAGCGTTCGGCGATGTTTTCCACATCGCTCTGGCCCAACAAAAAGTTAGAATCTTTGTTAGACTCTAAGTTAAGGGTCGAGATCGTCGCTTCTGGCCAAAGACTTAGTTGATATCTGTGCGTGCGAAGTCCCGATAGGCCTGCGTTCGAAATCCCGATGGTGTTTGCGTGCGAAGTCCCGAGCGTTTCCACAGCGCCATCCACAGGCCGTGGAAACGCGCTGACAGGCAGGATGCGAAGCAGTTCGCGCCGGGCTTCACGTTCGATGCGAAGGTGATAACCGGGCAGCGAGTTGCGCATGGCGATACGCCGAATCTGGAGTGCAAAATCGGATAGGCGTGCAAGCGAACCGGATTTTTGATGCAGATGTGCAATCTCGAAGACCCAGCCACGAGGTTGGCGTCCGGCATGCTTGCGCGCGACGCGGTAGAGCCAGCGCTCGAACCCGCCCGTCAGCCGGAAATAGGCCGGGTCGATGGTGAGAACCAGCGAACGGTCTATGACGCCGCGATAGAACCAGTCGGGCAGGACAAACTCCATGCCCTCGATCCGGCCGTCGCGGGTGACGCATTCCGCCCATTCGTTGATCCAGGAGAATTGGTGGCGGCGCCAATGCTCGCCGTGCCGGATCGTGGTGCGGATGACGGTCGATTGCAGGCGCGTCAGCGCGCCCTTCAAAAGTTTGT